>NZ_PCYY01000020.1:0-38399 GCF_002553955.1 Lactobacillus sp. UMNPBX12 | reverse complement strand
TGATGTATTTTAATACGTCATCTGATAATTCCTGTTCATTTAAACTTAATTTGACCAATGCCCGTTCGGTGCGTCGAGCGACTGTCCTGGCATACTGAAGATTGGCACCAGTGGCTTTACCACCTGGCAGAATAAATTCAGGAATGGAAGGAATTTGGGGCGTTAGTTGATCAATGCGATGTTCGAGTTGCTGCACTGTTTCATGGGTGATTTCTTGATGATGCTTTACCACGATATCAGCTTGTAATTGGTAAAGGTTGCGTTGTACGTCTTGCAGCTCATCTTTAAGTTGCAGACAGTTTTTAGATAAGTTAGCAATTACTACACCTAAGTAGGATTGCAATTCATCTACGTCACCTAGAGCTTCAATTTGGAGGTCATATTTAGGCACCATTTTGCCAGTAACTTGCTTAGTTAAACCTTTGTCACCAACTTTAGTGTAAATTTTAATCATAGCTGATTCCTGCTTTTCGTTTGTAATTGTTTAGGGCAAGAGTCAATGGTTTGTACAAAACAAAATAGAAACCAAAATTGCCCAGACAATGGTAAGTATCAAATAAGAAACTTCCCGCAACATAACCTAAAAAGGATGACCAGCCACCCCAAATTGACATGCCGAAATTGATTAACAAGCCATATACGTAACCCAGAAGGGTAGCTACGATAACTTGCATCCAGAAGTGTTGCTTTAGTGGGGTGGTTTTGTCAAGTAGGATTACTACTAAAACACAACCAACATAAGCCATAATCTGGGGGATAGTCCAAATTCCAAAGCCTAGATAAATATTGGACAAGATCATGGTCAATGCGGATAGGGCAAAGCCAAAGCCAGCACCCATTGTTAGGGTCACAATCATAATCATATCAGTTACGGGCTGTACGTTAGGGATATCGATGATTTTAAAAATTCTGAGTGTTACACACATAGCAACCAAAATCGCTAGGAGTGCTAAAGATCGAATCTGAACTCTTTCTTTGGTAAGCATTTTACTTGATCCCGGCTAGCTTCCAGACAACACGGTCGTTTCTATGCAATGGTTGTTGGTATGCTCCTTTAGAAGCATACTTGCCGTTAATGGTGTAAGTCCAGTAGATATTCTTACTCTTATTTTGGCTTCTGCCAGCAATACTAGTAACAAAGCCATTAGTGCTTTTAACGTGCCAACCTTTTTTCAAACCGGTGATCACTTTAGCATTTTTCTTAACCTTAAAACTCTTGTGTGAGAAAGCCTTGTTGCCCTTCTTTAAGGTGTAATGAACTTTAATGTAAGAAGCAGCTTGGACGTTGCTGGTTGGTGCAACGCCAGTGAAAAGTAGGCTAACAAATACGGCACCGGTAGTAGTTAAGCTTAATAATTTTGTTTTAGTCATTTGTTTTTCTCCTTATGATTATTTCATTTTAGCTAAAGTAAATTTAACTTTATCTTTGTTATTAACAGTTTGTTCATTAGCGCCTTTAGAGGCAAACTTATTGTTAATTGTGTAGGTCCAATAAATCTTTTTCTTAGGATTTTGAGTTTTGCCGTCAATTGCAGTGATAAAGCCTTTGGTTTCCTTAACTTTCCAGGCCTTTTTTAAACCAGCAATTACTTTAGCTTTTTTAGGAACTTTTACGGTTTTCTTATCAAAGGTTTTTTTACCTTCTTTTAAAGTGTAATTAACCGAAATTTGGTTAGTTGTGCTTTTTTTAGTAGCTGAATTATTATTTGAGCATGCAGTTAAGGCTAACGTAAAGAAAGTAATAATTGCAAAAAATAGATTAATTTTACGTTTACTCATACTCTTCAATTCCATTCCTCCAAATAAATTTATTTAATTGGGCAGGCGCCACCAGCACAATCTGATTGGTCGACTAGCTCTAGTCCTTTTTGATCATCATTTTGCTTAGCAAAAACTTTTTCAACATCATCAGTAATCAATGCGGCTCTAGCCTCGTAAGTCTGCTTGTCAATTGGTTCCTTCGGAGCTTGTTTAAGTGAGCCACCGTAATAAGGAAGAAGTGAAGTTGACTTAATAATATGGCGATATTGGTAAAGTAGTGGGGCAATTTGATCACTTTCATCGCTTTGGAAAGTAACGGTACAACTAACAGCATTGTCGGACCAATAAGTTTGCAAAAATGCTTGTGTCGCAAATTGTTCCGCGATGGAAACAGTGCCGGCTGAGGCAAAGTTTTTGCTGTCGGCGTGAGCTGCACGAAGTGGAAATTCAACACAGATTGTATTTGGTGTGTAAATATCTGGTTCAGTGTGGTAGCCACATTCTTTTAAAGCTGGCAAAAGTGGGTCGCTAGCTTGGAAACGAATCCGTTGAATCAAGTAACCAGCATAGTGGAAGTGCATTCCTTCGCTGACTCCAGCCAATTTCGCTACCGTACCTGAAGGTTTAACTGTGGTGTGCTTAATTGATTCATTGCAGCCTAATTCCTTGCTGTAGGTCTTGTCTGCGTCAACTACAGCTTGGTAAAGGCTGTCAACCATCTTAACCGCTTGAGGGTCATAGATTGGCTTCTTGATCTTTTGCCCATTTTCTTGATCGACTGCATCCTCAAAGCCAGTTACAACTCTGTGACCGAGATCATTTAAAAGCCAGTCTTGAATTCCTGACATTGAAACCCCGATTCGGCGATTTTTATGGATGATTTCGCGTGAAATTTCCCAATCATAGGGACTGAAGGTAACTCGCTTGGTGTAGCGAGCAGCTAAGCCAAAGGCTTCCTTGAGGTCCCAGCCTTCTTGTTCCGCTACATAAGGGAAGACCTCAAACAAATTACATGGTTCACCATTAGCTAGAGAAATCTCACCACAAGGGTTGGTGCCTTCAACGCTGTCGTCAATGCCGGCCTGATAACCATCAACGATTCTGCCATAATTGCGTGAAAGATCAAGATTGACGATTCCTGGTTCACCGTTATGCAAAATTCCGTCAGCAATTGGGCCATAATTATTAAATTTAGAGTTAATTGCGACACTGTTGTTAGAAGCCCAGCGGTGATGATAAAGTTTTTCCTTATCTTGCTTCATCTTAATAAAGTCTTGATTATCGCTAGAGCCAAGAGCAAGTTCAGCAGAGCGACGGACATTGCCTGCAACAACTGTTTTACCAATCAAGTTACAAATATCAGTGCCGTCAACGGCAGTAAGCTTACTATTAACGCGAGCATTGATAACGTTGTTGATATCAATAAGCATCTCAACTAAAGGCATTGGGCCTGAAGCCGTACCACCGAAGCCATGGATCTTAGCACCATATGGACGAATGTCAGAGATATCGAGTGCTAATTTGATTTTGTGGTCTGGATTAGTGGCGTTAAAGTGCATGTCGATTAAACGGGCATTAGCTAAGACCCAACCTTCACGGGTGTCAGGCAGTTTGTAATAAATTGTGTCGTCAGGTACACTTTGCTTTTCCCATTCGTCTTTGTCGATGGCACCGACCTTGAGGGATGCCTCGTAAGATGGACTCTTTTTGTCGATGATTACGGCTAAATCCACTTTATTGTCGACGGAAGGAATTTGAGCGATATTTTCGTTGACCACTGAAAAACCAACACCGCCGCCCTTCATTAATTGGTCAAATAAGAAGGAGAAAGGCATTGAAACGGCTTTTTGCTCAGGATTAAGATAAGCAGGCGCAATGTGGCTATCGCCGTATTTTTGTGGGCGAATTGCAATGAACCAGCAGTTATTTAAGGAATCACCGTTCCGCTTTTGATAATCAGTACCTGAAATCCAAAGATTACGACCAGACGGAGTAGCAGCTAAGCCATAGACTAAACGAAATAGTTTTTGTGCTTCATTAGTTAACTCCGTAATTACTTCTGCAGAAGGATTATCATGCAAGCGCGGATCAAGGTTAATATTACCTTCAATAACTCGTTTGACAGTTTCATCCCAATTCTCAGCTCTATTTTGGTCAGGAAGCCAGCGGGCATAAGTTCTCTTGTAGGTAACCCAACCTAATTCTCCCCAATGAGGTTTAACTTCTTGTTTCACTGAATCGATAAAGTCAGGATCCAGCTTAATTCTTGTGGTAGGCATAAAAAACTCACTCCTAAAAGTTACTATTGTTTCACAAAAACACATTATCTATGAATACATTTATGAGTATACCACAATATGTTGTGTTATATATTAAAAATTTTTCACATAAAAGGGACTTGCATTCTACAATTTAGGTTAGTAATAGGGGTTGAGAAAAATAAAAAAATATTCAGCAACAAATTTGCTACTGAATATTTTGAGATTAATTGATAGGGGTTAAAAAGTAAATTTTATTTGTTATAGAAAATATAGAAAAAGGATTGTTCAAGAAATTATTTTACGAAACCTGCAGTGAACCAAGTGTTGGCACTAGGCTTAAGTGACCAGCCAGTGACCTTCTTGTTAACAGCAGTGACTGAGTATTGGTTGGTAGTTGGCACAACGTATGCTTCATCATACATCCACTTTTGCCACTTCTTGAAGGCATTAGCACGGTAAGTAGGATTGAAGGCCTTCTCTGAGTCGATATCAGCCAAAAGCTTAGTTTGCTTAGGTGAAACGAAACGAGCAAAGTTGTATGGTGCAGCTTCATTGTAAAGGTCGTTAGGGGATGGTTCACTTGAAAGTGACCAACCACCTTCGAAGACGTCGATTCTTGGATCGTCAGATTCGACAGCTTGTACCCAGTTGTTGAATTCCATTAGACGGCCGCCGACAAATTTAACATCCAAACCAACTTTCTTCCATTGTTGGATGTAGTTTCTCCAAACAGGTTCAGCGGTAGTTGAGTTGTTTCTAACAGCCAAGTTAATTACTAACTTCTTGCCGTTAGGTTGAACTCTGTATTCACCCTTCTTCTTGTAGCCGGCTTTATCCAATAATTCGTTAGCCTTCTTCAAGTTGTATGGGTAACCCTTGATTGACTTGTCAGTATAATCACCAAATTGTTCAGGGATCAAAGTGTTAACGCGGAAGGCCAAGCCGTGGTAGTAACGTTTAGCGACTGCATCAACGTTCATTGCATAAGCCATAGCTTTACGTAATGATGGATTATTCATCTTAGAATTCTTGTTTTCAACGTTTTTGCCAGCCTTTTTGTCCCATTTACCTACCTTAAAGCCTAAGTAGCTATAAGATAGAGGCACTTTGCCGATAAAGTTAGTGTCAGTGGCATTCTTAACATCTTCCCATTGGGTATTAACGACACCAGCTACGTCGAACTTGTGACTCTTGATGGCTTGAGTAACTGAGTTGGTACCGATGACTGTCATGGATACCTTTTCCAAGTTTGGTGTACCACGCCAGTAATGCGGGTTACGTTCCCAAGTGACAGATTGACCACGAACAAGCTTGCTTACGCGGAATGGGCCGTAGAAGAGTGGTTGTTTTCTAACCTTGTCACTAGACATCAACTTGGAGAATGGTACGTCCTTTAAGTAATGGTAAGGTTCAGCGTATTCCCAGAAGTAACCGTTACCTGATTGAAGCATACCAGGCTTCATTTGTTTAAAGTGAATTACGACCTTGCGGCCATTTTCGCCATCAGGCATCTCAATACCAGAAATCTTCTTGCTCTTGCCTTCGTGATATTCTGCTAAACCAACAATGTCGGCAAGAGAATCGGTATAACGTTGTGACTTGGAGTCTTTATTAGCAATAATTTCATAAGCGTATTCCACGTCTTTAGCATTAACTTGCTTGCCGTCTGACCACTTAACACCCTTCTTAACCTCGATAGTTACGGTCTTGGCTTTACGGTCAAGCTTAAAGGTAGCAGCACCTTTATTGTTAATCTTGTATTGATCGTTGACTGAGAATAACCCTTCTTGTCCTGGTTCTGCAACTTGGGAGTCGGTATCAGTATCAGATAATTCTGGCAAGAAAATACCAGTGAAGGGACTATCTGACTCGATAGCGTAATTTAAGGTCCCACCTTTTTTAACACTTTTCACAGGAACAGTTTGACTGAACTTGTGATGTGTATCTGCCGCATCATTAGTCTTGGCATTCTTATTATTACCACAGGCAACTAAACTTAAAGCTGCCCCAGAAACAAGTGCTAATGCACCAAAATATCGTTTTGCTTTACTCATTCAAAAAGCACCTCCAAATAAATTAAAAATATTTTAGTTTTATTCTATGATATTAAAATGAAAAAAGCAATAGAAAAATTAATAAAAATGTGAAAAATATTATTTTTAAATTATTTTTGAAGCTAAGATTAGTTTTCTTTCTTGGCTAATTAGGCATAGAATAAGGAAATAACAGCTTTTTATGTTGGAGGAAAATATGGATACAGCCTGGAAAAAATTTAAAAATAATATTCCATTACGTCGATTTGTGGTACTGCTATTAATTATTGCCTGCCTTTATGAAATACGAGCAATGATGAACACAGTATTATTAACTTTTATTTTTACTTATGTGATCGTGCATTTAATTCATCTAGTGCAGCGGTATTTTCCTAAAATACCAACAGGTCTAATTGTTGCGGTAACATATCTAATTATCTTGGCGCTGCTTTATTTCGTGGTTACCATTTATTTGCCCATGTTAGTTGGCCAAATATCTAAAATGGTAAAGTCAGTGATGGCGTTTTATGAATCAAATGAATCATCGCGCTTAGCCAGCCATGTAACGCGTTATATCAGTAAAGGTGAGATTGTTACGCAGGCAAAACGAGTTGGAACTTTTGCTCTGCATACGGTGACCAATTTTGGTAGTTTAACAATTGCTACCTTTATGTCCTTGATTTTAAGTTTCTTCTATACGATTGAATTAGATAGAATGATTGAATTTTCAAAGTTATTTGTTAAAAGTGGTTACTTTAAATGGCTTTTTGAGGATATTCGCTATTTTGGTAAAAAGTTTACCAATACTTTTGGTGTTGTTTTAGAGGCGCAATTCTTTATTGCCATTTGTAATACGGCCTTGACGATGATTGGTCTGGCATTTATGCATATGCCGCAAATTATTGCCTTAGGCTTAATGGTCTTTATTTTAAGTTTAGTGCCAGTAGCTGGTGTGATCATTTCTTTAATTCCATTAAATATTATCGGCTATTCTGTTGGTGGCATTCGTTATGTGATTTATATCTTCATTATGATCATGATTATTCATGCAATTGAGGCCTATGTGTTGAATCCCAAATTTATGGCTAGCAAGACCGAATTACCGATCTTTTATACTTTTTTAGTTTTGTTAGTAGCTGAACACTTCTGGGGTACTTGGGGCCTGATTGTCGGTGTGCCGATCTTCACTTTCTTGCTTGATGTCTTAGGGATTAAATCGGCAAAGAAAAGTAAAAAGAAAGCGAATAAATAATGAGAGTACTTTTGACAGGTGATAGCATTATTGCACGCCAGGAAGGAAAAAATGAACCGCACCTTAATTGGAATTTACAACAGCTTTTGCCTAAGATTGAACTAGAAAATACGGCTGTTTCGGGAATTAATTCTGGGGCATTTTTTGCCAAATTAAATGAATTAGTACTAAGCGTAAAGCAGTGCGATAATTTGGTGATCTTACTGGGAACCAATGATTTGGCTATGCACAAACAAGTGCCAGCAAGGCAATTTAAGCAAAATATGGAAATTATTTCCTCGGCAATAGTTTGTCAATATTACCCACCACATGTTCTGCTTGTTTCGCCGCCAGCTGTTGATGAAACTAAGCAACGTGTACGGAATAATACGTTAGTAGCGGAATATGCTCAGATCGTGAAAGAAGTAGCACATGAGTATCATTTTCGTTATGCAGATCTGGCACAAGCTATGCGGGATACTGGCGATTTAAGCGAGATTTGTCAAGGAGTAAAAAACGATGGACTTCATTTTGGTGATCGTGGCTATGAGATTTTAGGAAAACTAATCGCTGAAAATTTGAAACAAATGTAAAAAGGACCGCAATTTGCGGTCCTTTATTTTTCGCTATTTTAATGTTGCCCAAAGCAAGCTTCCAGCTAGCGCAATGGCCAAGAACGGAATGAGCAAATAGGCAAAAAAGAAAAACATAATTCCTACGACTAGTAAAAAGCCGATAACTTTAATGAGGCCAATTCCTAATTTAAAGAATAGCCAGAGTAAGAGTAATGTTAATAATAAAGAAAGCATATTAATACCTCCATAAATCTATGAGAGTATTTTACTACCAAATTGGACGAATAGAATAGTAGGAAGATTAATGCTTTAGAAAAATTTAGTTACCGGTAACAAGATAAATCATATTGAAAGCTCTTTCTGTAACCGCTATATTTTAACTATTGAAAGCGATTTAAGAAACGAGAGGAAAAATAAATGGAGGAGAAAAAAACTGGGTTACCTACGCTAGCTAGTACGACAATTTGGATGATTAGTTTGGGGTATTTGGGTGTGCAAATCGCCTTTACTTTGGAAACATCACAGATGAGTCGAATCTTCCAAACATTGGGTGCTGATCCGACAAAATTAGGCTGGTTCTTTATTTTACCGCCGTTAGCTGGATTGGTAGTGCAACCTGGAATTGGATCATTATCCGATCGAACTTGGATTCCTAAGATTGGACGGCGTTTGCCATATTTATTAGTCGGTATGATCTTTGCCGTAATTACTATGATTTTGTTACCAAATGTTGGTAGTTTTGGTCTAGGCTATGGTTCAATTGAGGCTCTAATATTTGGTGCTGTTGCAATCGCGATATTAGACGTGGCATCGAACATGGCAATGCAACCATTTAAAATGATGATTGGTGACATGGTCAATGATGAACAAAAGTCATATGCCTATGGGATTCAAAGCATGTTGTCCAACTTTGGTGCTGTTATTGCCGCATTTTTCCCGTTCTTATTAACTAGTTTGGGTGTTGCTAATACAGCTAAAAAGGGTGTGGTACCACAATCAGTAATTATTTCATTTTATGTTGGTGCTGCCGTTTTAGTCATTACATCATTGTTCACGATATTCAGAGTACATGAATATGATCCAGAAACCTACGCTCGTTATCATGGAATTAAAGAATCTGATAATCAAGAAGGCGGTGGTTGGATTGAACTGCTTAAGAAGGCGCCAAAAGTCTTCTGGCAAGTGTCATTAGTTCAGTTCTTCTGCTGGATTTCTTTCCAATATTTATCAACTTACGCTACTGGTGCTATTGCACAAAATGTTTGGAATACGACCAATGCCTCCTCTGCAGGCTACCAGATTGCTGGTAACTGGTTTGGTGTTTTAACTGCTGTACAATCAATTGCGGCAGTAGTTTGGTCATATGTTTTAGCGAAGGTTCCAAATAATCACCACAAGCTAGGTTACGGTATCAGTTTGCTACTAGGTGGAGTAGGATATACTTCAATCTTCTTGATTCATTCTCAGGGGCTTTTAATTCTATCCTTCATTTTAATTGGCATCGGTTGGGCTGGTATGAATACTTATCCATTGACGATGGTATCTAATGCCTTATCAGGTAGGCACATGGGAACTTACTTAGGTTTATTCAATTGTTCAATTTGTTTACCTCAAATTGTGGCATCATTGCTCAGCTTCATGATTTTCCCAATGGTGGGTAACTCCATGCCGGCAATGATGTTGATTACTGGTATTTCAGGCTTCTTAGGCGCTTTATCAGTTTTAGCAATTAAGGAAACCTACGTAAAATAGAATATCTTCTCATTAAAAAACACACTACAATGTGCAATTATGCATGTAGTGTGTTTTTTGTTTTCTTGCTTTATGGGTAGTTAGCGTAGTAGGTATTGGCATCTTGAGCAGGGTTCATTTCAAGAACAAGCGCTTAGAGCGATTCCGTGATACTGCAGATAGCTTGATGAAAAGCTATGTACGCTTATACGATAAGGAAAATCTTTCTGACGAGCAAAAGATTAATCGTGTTGGCAATGCAGTAGTGAATAGTCTTGATGCAAAAGGCTTCAAGCTAAACAGGCAGGAAGTACAGGACATCTTTGCGGAAGTAGCTAAGCAGATGAATGAGCAAACTCAGGATAAGTAGTAATTTTTAAATTTTTTCGGAGGTTTTATTATGGTTGATATTAGTTTAAAGAGTCGTTTGTATGCACCATTTGCTAGAGTAGTGCAAAAGGCAAATATTGGACATACCTACACTTACGTTTTGCAAATGTATAAGAATAATACTTATGTTAGTCGGGCAAAGAACGGGGCAAGTATTAGTTCTCCTACACCTGGACTAACACTAGTTGGCAGAACTGGAGCAGAAATCAAAGCTGGCAAAAATAAATATGCAGCTGGTGGTCATACCCAAACCTGGGAGTATGCAGGCCCCACCGGCGATGGGAGCTGGTTTATTGGGACTAAGCCTAATGATGATCGTTGGACTACTCAGATCGCTCGTGTTAAATATAATTCTGGTCGCGTATCTAATAATACTCAAATGGCTAGAATTTCTAATCTGGTTGAAATTACTAATGGTGATTGGCATGGAAAGCATATTAAAAGAGTAGAAGCAGCAGTTTCGCCTAACTATAAATATTTGATGATTGCAACGGTATGGACTGATAATAGCGGACACTTTGGTTTATATGAATTACCTAAGGTGAATGCGTTGTTGAATGGTAATCCAGGTGGTAATGTCACTGTGTCTGAACTAAAGCAATGTCAAGCTGGCGAAGTTATTGATATTGATAATTTTGTAGGTAGGATTGGTTCAATTCAAGGATATGATATTGATGATGACTTGAATGTTTATGTTTCTAGTCAATATGATCCTACACATGCTGATAGCAATAAAAGAAAAATTGTAAAGTTTAGTTGGGAGCAACCAGGAGCATTGAATACCCTTGATTTAACAGGTGATACACGTCTTAATCAAAATTTTGCAGGATATCCAACTGAACTTGAAGGAATTCAAGTAATTGGCAATAATGACCTATATCTTACTGTTGCATATCACAATAAAAATGGTGTAGGAACTATTGGTAATCAGATTTTTCGAGTTAAATGGTAAATATTGAATTGAATGGCGGAGGTTTTTTCCTTCGCTATTTTGATGATTACGTAATATAATAATCATATTAGCAATCAAAAAAACGAAGGGACATACTATGAAAGTATTAAAATTGGGAACAATAATGACTTTAGGGGGAATATTGTTCTCTCTAACAAATTTTGTTGTTCACGCAGATTCTAAAGAAAACACCACTGAAGTAACGTTGAATCATAATACATATCTTTATAATAAAAAAGGGAGTAGAGTTAAAGATTCGAAAAAACTATTAAAAGATGAAAGTGTATCAGTTAAAGGAAAGATACAAAAACTGAGTAAAAATAAAAAATATTACACTATTTACAATTATCAAAGATATTGGCTGCCGTATATTTTAATTAAAGGCCAAGCTTATTACACTACGGTAAAAGGTAAATTTATTAAAGTGGCTAATGTTGGTAAGATCAATAATTCAGAATTGATAGCTACTTCAGGATATGTTGTAACTAAAAAGAATACTGTTTTCTATAATGCTAATGGGAATGCTACTAAGAATAAAGTGAAAAAAGGTAGCAAATTTAAAGTAACTGCGCTTTTGAATCTTAAGCCACAAGTAGCCGATATGCCTGGTTTTTATCAGGTTTCCAAAAATAAGTTTTTGTATTCTCTAGATGTAAACAAACCTAGAATAGATTTACAGTTTTTAACTAAAGAAGCAAAAGAAAACAAAACTACATATGTGAATTTACTTAAGAATACTTATATTAGACAAGCAGATGGTACAATTAGATCAAAGGTTACTGTGGGATATATGCCAGATAGTTGGAAAGTAGATAACCTGAAATACATTTGGGTTTCGACTGACAATAAAGCTGAGCTGTTTTATCACATTGTTTCTAGTGATCCATGGGAGCAGACTAGAGATGGATATATTAGTGCAGAAGCTGTTAAGGTTACAGCTGGCCCTGAATTAACCCCATCAAATACTGATGCAGAAGCTGAGGCAGCTGCACAAAAGAAATAAACATTATTGCTTAAAATATTAAACCAAGCAAAAAAGAGAATCCTGTTCCGTTGAGCAGGGTTCTCTTTTTGGATATTCATTAGTAAATTGTTTATTTTTTGATCTAGAAGAATTAGTCTTTTACAACATCCTTAATGTTCAACCATTGGCTCTTGTTGATCTTAACGATCTTCTTGCCATCAGCCTTTTTGACATCTTTGGCAGTGTAGGTTGAACCCATAGAAACTTTTTGAGTAGTTTTGTGACCTTGAGCATTCAAAACGTTAACTTTTTGATTTTTGGTGTCTTTAACAGTAACAAAAATCTTGTCACCCTTCTTGATTGAAGGATCGGTTGGCATAACTTGTGCAGTTCCAAGCTTAGGAGCTTCAAAACTAGCAGCTTGACTAACTGAAGCACCAACGCTCATTAAACCCATTGAAGCAACAACAACTGAAACAACCTTAACCATTTTCTTTGATAACATAATGAATACCTCTAATTCTAATCACTTATCTACTGGAACTTCTCGTTCCTCATTCCTTACAATTCTTATTATATAACGTACGTTATATAATACAAGGAAAAAAGCACATTTTTTAGAAAAATATTTTTGCTGGGTAAATGTTGCTAGAATAACGTTTTACGGAATTTCGTAAAAAGGGCAGAAAAAAACAGCTATTCATTTTGAATAACTGCGGAGATTTTTGGTATAAGTCCCTTAACGATGACCTCGGCTCTTATTATAATAAGAAAATCCGCAAATTCACAGTGTTCATATTATAGCTGTCGTTCACTCTTAACTTATAATCCTAAAATAACGTTCTAATCTGTGAAGTATTGCAGAATATCCTCCTCAGTTAGGCGTTTTTTGTCGTCGCCTTTGACATCAAAAACGATTCTACCATTGTTTAAAATGATAGTGCGGTTTCCGTATTTGATTGCGTCTTTTAATTGGTGAGTGATCATGACACAGGTTAAATGCTCTTCTTGCACAACTTTATCAGTTAGTTCAAGCAATTCGCGGCTAGTATTTGGATCTAACGCCGCAGTATGCTCATCTAGTAAGAGCAAATCAGGGCGCTTAATTGTTGCCATTAAAAAACTTAATGTTTGTCGTTGACCACCAGAAAGATTACCTACAAAAGTATTTAAGCGTTCATTTAACCCATTAGGGAGTTGGGCCGCCTGGCGTTTAAATTCTTGCATATGTTTATCTAGGCCTCTTAAACGCAGACCGCGGTGTTCACCTCGTTTGGTTGCAAGTAATAAGTTTTCCGCAACAGTCATTCGCGGAGCTGTACCCATTTTAGGATCTTGGAATACTTGGGCAATATATTTAGCGCGTTTTACTTCAGAAAGATTGGTTAAATCTTGGTCTTTGAGCATTATTTTTCCGCTAGTAGGAAAAATAGAGCCATTGATAATATTTAGTAGCGTTGATTTACCAGCACCGTTGGTTCCTAAAAGAGTAACAAAATCTCCATCTTCAAGTTTTAGATTAATATTTTTGAGGATTTGCTTTTCTTCATTGGTACCAGCATTAACGGTAGTGGTAATATTTTGTAAATCAAGAATAGTACTCATGGTTTTTCAACGCCTTTCTTTAATAATTTACGAGTGCGGAATTTTTGTTCAAATAAAGGTAGCATCATACAAATAGCAAGAATAATAGCGGAAATCAATTTAAAGTCGTTGGTACTAAAGCCAAGTTGGAGGACTAGGAGTAAGATAAGGCGATAAATAATACTGCCGATAACAACTGCTACCAAGCGGGCGGTTAAACTTAAATTGCCATAAACGACTTCACCAATAATGATGGCAGCTAGTCCGATAACCATAGTACCGATCCCCATGTTAACGTCAGCGTAACCACCGTTTTGGGCTAATAATCCACCAGCTAAGCCAATCAAGCCATTAGAAAGCATTAGACCCAAGATTTTCATATTATCGGTATTAATGCCAAGTGATTGAGCCATTTTTTCGTTGTCACCAGTGGCAATAAAGGCTTGACCAAGATCAGTATCAAGGAAAACTGCTAGCAAAACGATGACGATAATGGCAATGATCAAACCAACAACAATAGTAGGAAAATTGATCGGTAATTTTTGTAAAAGCTGACCGTTTAGTAAAGTATTTTTGTTAAGTAAACCTACATTAGCCTTGCCTAGAATTCTAAGATTAACTGAGTAGACACCGGTCATCGTTAAAATACCAGCTAAAAGAACAGGGATTTTTCCTTTAGTATACAGTAAGCCGGTGACTAAGCCAGTGACCATGCCAGCGAAGAAGGAAAGAATGGTAGCTGCTAAAGGATTGACGCCATGAACTAACGCACTAACACAAATTGCGGCACCGAAGGGGAAGGTTCCCTCAACAGTCATGTCTGGGAAATTTAAAATTCTAAAAGTTAGGTAGAGGCCTAAGGCTAGAACGCCCCAGAGCAAACCTTGGCCAATAGAAGAAGTAATTAAGCTCATTTGATAATCCGTCCTTTCTTTTGTGCCGCTTGAACTACACTATTCGGAATAGTGATGTTTAATTCACGAGCTATTTTTTCATTGATTACTGTTTCATAATGGGTTACGCGCTTGACGGGAAGAGTAGCAGGGTTTTTACCATGTAAAATTTGTCCTGCCATTTTTCCAGTTAAGATTCCCATGTCGAATTGACTGACACACCTGGTAGCGAGACCACCACTTTTAACCATAGTATCGGCAGCAGGAAAAACTGGGATCTTGGCACTGTTAGTAGCCTTTAATAAGGTGGCAATTCCACTAGCTACAGTATTGTCGGTTGGGACATAAACTGCTTGAACCTTGCCTACCATGGTTTGGGCAACTTGTTCGATATCATTGGTTGAAGTGATAGTGTAAGGGATAACTTTAAGTCCTTTTGCTTCAGCTAGTCGTCTGAATTCACGGTACTCTGATGCTGATGAATCATCACTTGAGGTGTAAATGACACCGATGTTTTTGGCTTTAGGTAAAATTTTTTGCATTAAGGCCAGCTGGCTGGCGATTGGCTGGCGGTCCTGGACACCTGTAATTTTACCGCCAGGATGTGTTAGACTTTTTACTAAATGAGTTCCAAGAGGATCGCTGACCGCGCCCATAACTACAGGGATGTTGCCAGAAGTATTAGCTAGAGATTGGACAGCAGGAGTGGCAATTCCAATAGTTACAGTTGCGTTTTCCTGGCTAAAGCGATCGCTCATTGATTTCAGATTACTTTGATCACCTTGGGCATTTTGAAAATCAATTTTAAGATTTTTTCCTTCGATATATCCTTCATCTTTAAGTCCTTGAATAATGCCTCGATGGATCTGATCTAGAGCGGGATGGCTCATTGTTTGCAAGATACCGACAGTTGGCGTTTTCTTTTCCGCATTTTTCTTATTTACTTCACTGACAAATGCAACTGCCAGAAAAGCAAAAAGAGCAATAATTGTTCCGATTAACCTTTTCATTCTTTTTCTCCTTCAAACAAAAAAGGCACTTCCTTTTTTCGGGAAATGCCTAAAACAAAACCCGCACGTTATTTTCCGTGCGGGCAATATTTCTTGAAGATTTTACCAGCACAGATACGATCTTAATGAGTCGCATCTGTACTTCACGAACAGAAACAACTCTAGTGCTGGAATTGCCAACGATTGATTGCTGTAAATTTAATCATGATAAAATCTTCCTTTCGTTCAAATTTGTTAGCTAAATTTTAAGTAATTATGAGAAAGATGTCAAATGATTTTTTGCTGAGTTGGTCTTATTATGATTCGCGATAACTAAAAGTATTACTATCTTATGAGAAGATCACTAGAAATTTGTCCTAAATTAGCCAAATTAATATAAAATGCGATGATAAATGTTTTTAGGAATTATTTTGTTTTATAACTAGAGCTAAAAAATTTTTGGGATAATTGCTGTTCCTGCTTGGTATCTAGGAAAAATAATCTATCTTTTTTCGATAAAGCATCTATAATGGTTTTCATTATTCCGACTTGGCCGACCCCAAAGTCTATTGTATGTAGGTAGCCAGTTTCATCGATAAATTTTAAAGTATTATTTTTAAAATTTAATGCAGTTGAAATTTCATATAACGAGATCATAAAAATATGATGGTATACATTAGTATCATTTGTTCTTACAAACAAATCTGATAAAAAGTTGATTATACTACTTCTGCCATGACACCAACACCCATCTAATTTTAGGCAGTTTTTAATAAGGCATGAATAAATTAAGGGTATAGATTTATATTTATTATTTAGTATTGATTGTGCTCTTACTAGTGCATCACCAATTCCACTGATTCCTTCACACCAAGAGAAATACATATAATTGTTAAAGTTAGAGTCACATTTTAGATTTTGTGCTAAAAAATTATCAATATATTTTAATTTATTTTTAGCTACTATGAATGCTTTGTGATCATTGAACATAAGGGCGCTCATTAACAATACATAGGCAGTACCAGCTAGGCCATGAGCAAAATTAATTCTGTCAAAAGTAGTAGATAGTGAGGCATGTTGATCATTAAGTACACTTTTTAATAAACTATCATGCAAAGTTTTAGCTTTCATTTTAACTACTGTCATATCACCTTCTTTTACTAACGATAAGACAAATATTAAAGAATAGAGCTTACCTGCAGTACCTAATGCAAAATCGATAGAGGTATTTGTAACATTCCAACTGTTTATAATAGTATTTATAGCTTTTTCAAAGTCTTTGGTAGTCAGGGTCCCCTTTCTATAGTTATATCCTAATTCCCATAACAACCCTGAACTTCCGAATAAGTAGCTATCATTGTAGCTGAAATTTAGGCTATTTTGGATTATATTACGTAATTTGTTTAGATTGTGTATAGCTGGACGTCCTAAAGCACAGTTGACTCCTATTACTCCATGTTGAATAGATAATGGACTTATTTGGCTGCCGAACTCATTAGATTGCCACCATTTTATTTGAAAATCATTTTTATCTAAAAGATTCTTGTTGGATATTTTATCTATCAATTTATTTTGATTATAATTTAAAATATTAATCAACTTATGACAACTATACTTTGACCTTTTTAATATATCTTTATCAAGTGGCTTAATTTTTGATTGTATGTTTTTAATTTGTTCAGGCGCATATAAGTTATCACTTTTGGCTAAATTTAATAAGTAGTTAACTATCAAATATAGTTCTAAGTTGTTGGTATCAATAGAAGATGCTACATATATTTCTCTTTTTAGAGCTTTAATAGCATTCGAAATATCATGAGAATTATATTTTGGTAAATTACCGATTAATATAGCTAAGATTGATACAGCTAATGAGAAAATATCTTCTTTTTGGGATAACTGTGTTTTAGAATGATTGTAAGGGATATAATACGGAGTATATCCTTCTCTATATTTATTTTGATATGTAAATGAAAGGTATTCTAAATCAATTAGATAGCAAGTACCATTACTAAAAATAAAGTTACTATTTGTTAAATCTCCAATAACAATATTCCTACTATGTAACTTGTATACTGTATCACATAATGCATAAATAATTTCTTCCTTCTTTTTAGATGCTATAGGTGCATCTAAAGAAACCCCATCAATATATGAAGTGACATTAAAGTCTACTTTATTTACAGTAAATCTATCTAATAATTTAGGAACAGTTCCAGAATTTTGTAGGATAGTTAAAAATTGACTTTCATTTGCTAGTAATTGTTTTGCGCTTGATGAGGTAATAGAATTTTGAACAAATGGGTTTGCTGATTTAATAATTACTTTTTTTGTTTTATGATTTGCTAAATAAACATCACCCTTATTTTTTTGGCTTAGTATACTAATAAAATTATATTTACTTATATTTTTGTTATCAAGCTCATTGGTATCTTCTAACCAAGATGAATCCGATTTGAAGAATGGTAGAGTAACGCTATCAGGCACTTTGAATTCCTCATCTCTATTATCTTCCGTAATGGTTCCATTTGGTAAGGTCATTAAATCAATGAATTTTTTGTTTACTTCATCCCATTTTTTTAGCTCTTTAAAAGCACCATATCTAAATTGAACAGGGCTATAATTAGGAAGCTGATAATCGGTAAAAATAGTTGGAGCCTTGAAATTAGATAAGGTATTAGCTAATTTCTTAATAATTCTTCTGAATTTAGAATCATTTTCTGGATAGAAAGTAATAAATTTATTTGCTTCAGTTACTGATGTATGAGGATCGTTAAGAGCTTTATAGACTTCTTTTGATCTTGCAACTTTAAAAGTGCACTCTTCCTCTGTTAATAGGTTGTAGACGATTTTAAAAACCTTTTTCATATCTTGGGGTAAACATGCAATGTGTCCTTTCCAGCCAGATTGTGGCAATGTGGTACCAGTAAATATATAGTGCTTCCACATACTATCAAATTTTGTGGTATAGTGTGGATTTTTAAAAGTACTTAAAAAAGTGGTAAATTTGTCATTACTATTTTGACATTTGATAAAAGTGTAATATTCGTTTGATGTTTTCATAATTAACTCCAAAAAAGTCCTAAAAGATATGAAACTTTTAGGACTAAAAAAATATTAACAAGTTTTACTGCAGGTGTAGCTACACAAGCGAGGACCAGTGTTGGTCATTACGTGAGATTTAGGTAACTTCCTCAAGTTTCTTACTTGACTCAATTTCAAATTTTTCATTGAATTATATCCTTTCTTATAATATTTTAATTAGAAGAAGTGGAGGATAAAACAGGCAATACTACAATAACCATATAATAAGTCTCCTTTCTTTTAATTAATAACTTAATTATAAATTAAAGTTACTAATATTTATCATAATTTGCAAATCTACAAATTATTTTACTAAATTTAAAATAAACTTGTTATAGCCAGTTTCTTTGAGGAGATCTATAATTTCTTTAGTCTTATTTTTATTTTTCTCAAAGAGATATTTAAAGTAAATGCCTAGTAATTTATACATTAGTAAGTCAGGATCTTGTGATAGATTTGCTAGTAATGTAATGGTTTGGTTAACTAAGGTCAATTCCTTTTCTGTATAACATTTATTTAAGTAATTTATGCAAATTCCAGCAATTCTTCGTTGTAATTCAAAAGGACAATTAGATATATTGTTGATATATTCTTTTAATATTTGTTCCATATATATGCTTAATCTATCGGTGTGAAATACTGAAATTGAACTTCCAAATAATTGAAGAAATTCTTTATCTTTTGTCCAATTATCTTTTTTATTTAATTCTTTAGAGAATCTAGATATAAGATCAGTATTTGCAGTTACATCTGTATTATTTAAAGTTGAAATAATTAAATCTGCTTGAAGTAGCAAAAAATTATTATTAGGTATCTTTAGGATAATATTTTTAATTTTTTGTACTTGGTTTAAATTTCTATCGTAAAAAGATTGCGCTAGCATTTTAAGTATTTGATCTGACGATAATATATTTTTATTTAATGATTTAAAGAAGGGATCAATGTTTAAATTGTTTATGTATAACAATTTTATAAAGTCAGATGCTCGTAAATCTTGTTCACCGTTTTCAACTCGAGAATATTGAGATACTGAAATAATATTTTGAGTGAATTTGGCCTGTGTTAAATTTAATTTTTTTCGTTCATTCTTAAATATTTGTCCCATTAAAATACTCATTTTTTCTTCTTAACATAGAATTAATTATATTTCCAATAGCTGGTCAAACCTATCTTTATTTTCTTCATGCAGTTGGTGACTAACGAAGATAACAGTAATATCTTTTTGCTTTAAAAAATCATTTTCAACTTTTAATGCTGTCTTTTTATCCAGATTGCTAGTACTTTCATCGAATAAAAACAAGCTTTTCTTTCGTAATAATCCTCGTGCTAAAGCTAATCTTTGTTTTTGCCCGCCAGATAAACTGGCACCACCTTCACCAATTTGGGTGTTAAGGCCTTGAGGTAGTTGATTAACAAAATCTACTAGATCTATTTTCTCTAAGACACTGTTTATTTGTTCAGAAGGAAAATTTTCACCTAATGTTAAATTATAAAGAACTGTATCATCAAACAAGTAAGGCGTTTGATCAATATAGATAGCAGTTTGACGAAGTGAATCATAGCTAATTTCTTTTTCTTCAATGTTGTTAAGCCTAATTGATCCCTGATAGTTCTGGATTTGTCCCGAAATTATTTTTAATAGTGTACTTTTACCACTGCCAGATTGGCCATAGATACCAACTTTTTCATTAGTATTAATTTTAATATTTAAGGGATGTTGAAAAATTCTTTTGTGATCAAAAGTCATTTGCAAATTTCTAGTACTTAGAGACTTGAATTTGAAGTCTGTTAGCTGATATCCTTCTTGTTTACTATTTTGATTATTATCTAAGTGATATTTTTCAAAAATAGGGGTTAATGCGGTCATCTCTGTCCAGATCGGGGCAATTACAGCCAGTGAATTAAAAACGTTGTAAGATAAGTTCCCAGATGAGCCAATCACACCAATAGAAATGATTTTGTTTAGTGCTAGAAAGCCGGTCCAAGCCTGAATTCCTGTCTGACCGATAATATTTGAAAAGCCAGCCAGATTATTTGCTACAGCTTGATACTTTTCTTGCTTGATTTTCTTGTTGGCAACACTCAAAGCAGTTCCAATAATTCTTTTTTCTAATTGTCGCTCCATGCCAAAAATAGAGAAAGTAGTAAAACCACGTAGGCTGTCATTAATAACATTCAATAATCGTTCATTCGCTTTTGTAGTAGAAAGGCCTGCGTTGGCCAACTTTTTATGAATAATTTGTGGTAATAAAACAGTTAACAATGAAACAATTAGGATTAGTGGAACAAAAGTCCATGAAAATTGAACTAAAGCAACGATTGAAAATAATGGATCTGTAATAATTTGAATTGCTTGCAATATATTATAGAAACCCTGATTTTCGATTGTAGTAGTATCGTTAGTCAACCAAGATGCATAGATACCGGTATCTTTTTTCTGAAAATCAGCAATCCTCTTTTTTTCGATCTGACTAATAATGTCTTTACGCAGATCAATGCTTAAGTACTGAACGGTTTTGGTAGTTTGAATTTGTAATAAAATCAAAAAGATTGATAAAATTGCAAATACAACAATGTCTAAACCCACGTATTTAAAGAATCTATCTATTTGCAACTTGATTAATGCATTAAAGATACTAACGTTGATCAATGCATGCGTCACGCGTAATGATGACGTAATGATTGTTAGCAGGGTTACGATCATTACTAACTTTGGTTCCTTTTTTAGGTATTTGAATAAATAACTCATTTTTCTCACCTCTTTAAGTATTATTAAATGAGATGAAAAAATTTAAATCTGATGTGCGTAAAAGATATTGAGTTTTCGTATACGAAAATTTAAAGGCGAGGCAAAACTTTGATTAAGTCATGGCAACCAGCATCTTTCAGGACTTGCAAGATTTGGGCACACTTAGCTCGGTCTTTAGCAAAAACTGCTTGATAGTAATTACCAAGAATTTTAACCAAAAGTATCTCTTTGTGATAGGGCAATCTTTGTAGATAATTTAGAGGACGAGAAATTAGCTCTGGTGCATTGTATTCGTAACAGTTATCAAGGTAGTTTACACAAATAGCGCCAACATTTTCTGCTAGTATAGTGGTTAATTTGTTAGGATGAGGATATTTGACCAAGATGGCATTTACCAAAAAGCTTAGCTCATCTAAGTGATAGATACGCATTGTTTCACGGAAGGTCTGCAAAGAATATACATCCCAGTTATCATTACGAAAAACGTATTCTTTAAGCTTCATTTTTAAGTCAAGCGGAATTTTTTTAGCTTGAGGCAAGTAGACATCTAAGTATAAACGAAGTTGAAGTCTGTAGTATTCAGTTACATGATCTTTAGGCAGAGCATTTAATTTAGTTTGAATTTTGAGTAATTCTTTTTTATCTCCGCGTTCATAAGCGGTATTAATTTGCTCAAGAATATCAGTATCTGGCTTGCTTTTTGGGCTGATATAAGTAGTGAAAAAAGTACTTACATCAATATTGTGTTGGTTAAGCAATTCGATTAATTCTGTTGTGCCAATATCGTGAATGTCTCTTTCTACCTTTGAATAAAAGGAAACAGAAATTATTCCTGCAGCCATTTCTGCTTGGGTGAGTCCTAGTTTAGTTCTAAGTTGCTTGAGTGCTGAACCAATTGTCATTGTGATACCTGTTTCTATTAAAAATATTTCTTTAAATTATAAACCCAAGCACTAGTGATTAACCATGCTATAATAATTATTCTAACAATCATCATAGAAAGAAGGGATCAGATTGCGTTACAAACAAATTATTTTTGATGTAGATGACACAATTATCGATTTTGCGGCAACCGAAGATTTTGCCTTACATAGCTTGTTTAACGCTCATCACTGGCCTTTATCTGCGGAATTGCAGCGGCAGTATCATTCTTATAATCAAGGACTTTGGCGCCGGCTTGAACAAGGTGAACTAACTTATGAAGAGTTAAGTGAAATGACTTTCCATGATTTCATTTTGGATCATTTTGGTATTGAGATTGACGGCAAGAAGGCAATGGATGAATATCGTTCATACTTTGGCGAAGCACACCAATTATTGCCTGGGGTTGAAGATACCTTGATTTTTGCTAAAAAGCAGGGCTATAAGTTGACTATTTTAAGCAATGGTGAAAAATTTATGCAAAATCACCGGTTGGAGCTTGCTGGTGTGAAAAAATATTTTGACCTAATTGTTACGTCAGAAGAAGCCCACTATTCTAAGCCTAACCCACATGCTTTTGATTATTTCTTCAGTCGTACGGAAATTGGTCCGAGTGAGACTGTCTTTTTTGGGGATGGATTGCAATCGGATATTTTAGGTGCAGAAAAATATGGCTTTGATAGTATTTGGTACAATCATCGCCATCGGAAAAATACTTTGAATTTGCATCCAATTTTTGAGGTAGAAACCTATCCAGAACTTGTTAAATTAATGCAGAATGATTTTGAGAAGAAGTACTAATCATTATACTTTTTGCTCTTCAAGAAGATGCCCCAACCAATAGTTAATAAGCTGGCAAAAATTATTAAAATCCAAAAGCCGTTTTCATTTTCTTTACCTGGTAAGCCGCCGACATTCATGCCCCAAATGCCACTGATTAAAGCGGGAAGAGCAATTACCAGGGCAGCTGAATCTAGATATTTCATTAAATGGTTCAAGTGACTGTCCATCATGGCGGTAAAGAGGCCGCTAATGGAATCGAGCAAGTCAGTATAAACATGAATCATTTTGGTAATTCGTTTTTGCCTGGTTATGATACTTTTGACGCGGGCTTGATTTGCTAGCTTGTTTTCTACTAAATAATTGCCAAATTCTTCTAGACTAGGTGTTTGATCATCTAAGGTATGCTTTAAGTAAACTAGCTGGCGAGTCAAATCTGTTACTTTTTTTAATTCTTTGGTCTTAGTTGTCTTTCTAGCAGCTTGATCTAAACGATCAATTTCTTGTTTGATGGTTACTAATTCTGACCGAATGTGTTTAATTTGAATACACAAGCTTTGGAAAATAGTTTCAATAATATTTTCTTGTGGCTTTAATTCTGAGCAGCTTGCTGTTGTACCAATAAAAAGATGATTTTCGTCAAAGATAGTGAAAACTGGAATTAATTTTTGTTCAATAGGTAAGTCAGCGCTTAATAGATCAAAGCTGACTAGTAGGTGACCATTTTTTAGTTTATTAGAATCAATAGGGATAAAACGAGCAACCTCAATCGAGGAATTAGGGTAAGTGAAAATTGTAGGATCTAGATCCCATTTTTTGATTAAATGATCGATATCGTTTTGCGTCAATTGATCTTTTAAAATTATATTCTGACTATTAGTAAGCATATTTGTTCACCTCTGTTTCTTTTTTAGTTTAAGATTAACATGTAATGTTTTTTAGACTGAATTAAGTTGACTTAAAAATATATTTTTTTAACAAAAAATATAGAAAGGTGAGAATATGGAATTACATTCACTTACTGATACTTATACCCTAAATAATGGTGTAGAGATCCCTGTAATTGGCTTTGGTACTTGGCAAACACCAAGTGGAGAAGTTGCAAGAGAATCTGTTGAAGCCGCACTTGAGGCGGGATACCGTCACATTGATACTGCAGCAGCTTACGGCAATGAAGAAAGTGTTGGCGAAGCAATTAAACGTAGCGGCGTTAACCGCCATGAATTATTTGTAACTACTAAATTGTGGAATTCCGATCATGGTTATGACAAGACTAAAAAGGCAATTGATACTAGTCTAGAAAAATTAGATTTAGACTATCTTGATCTTTACTTAATCCATTGGCCAAATCCTGCCAATATGCGTGACCATTGGGCAGAATTAAATGCTGAAAGCTGGCAAGCAATGGAAGAAGCAGTGAAGGCTGGCAAGATTCGCGCAATTGGTGTATCCAACTTTAGAAAGCATCACCTGGATGAATTAATGAAGACTGCTGAGATTAAGCCGGTAGTTAACCAAAGTTACTTGAATCCGAGTGATTTGCAACCGGAAGTAACGGCCGCAAGCAAGGAATATGATTTGCTTAATGAGGCTTACAGTCCTTTAGGCACTGGTGGCTTGTTAGGTAATGAAGTGGTTGGTGAAGTAGCCGAAAACTATGGTAAATCTTCAGCTCAAGTATTGATTCGTTGGTCACTTCAACATGGCTTTTTACCATTGCCGAAATCAGTTCATCCTAAGTATATTGCGGCTAATGGTGATGTCTTTGACTTTGAGATTAGTCCAGAAGACATGAAGAAGTTAGATGGTTTGCGCGGTGCAAGTAAGCTGGCTAATGATCCGGATGAGGTTAACTTTTAATTTAATTTGGAATAAAGAAAATTGAATTATCACAAGAAGTATCTTATTTTTGAAGTAAGATACTTTTTTATTAGGTGAGACAATGAAGAAAATTACAACAGGAATTGTTGCCCACGTTGATGCGGGTAAGACAACTTTATCTGAAGCTTTGCTTTATACGGCAGGCAATCTGCGCAATTTAGGCAGAGTCGACAATGGTGATGCATTTTTAGATACAGATCAATTGGAGAAAAAACGTGGCATTACCATTTTTTCTCATGAAGCTAAATTAACAACTAATAATTCAGAAATTACTTTACTAGATACTCCGGGGCACGTTGATTTTAGTGCGCAAACTGAAGAAACGTTGAGTGTGCTTGATTATGCTATCTTGGTTATTTCAATTACAGATGGTGTAGCTAGTTATACTCGCACTCTGTGGCATTTGCTCAAGCGATATCAGGTACCAGTTTTTATTTTTGTGAATAAGGTTGATGCGATAGGCGCTGATCGAGGGATGGCGTTGGTTGATATTCAAAAGAACTTAAGTGAGAGTTGCGTTGATTTTTCGAAGATTGATGATGAATTTTATGAAAATGTGGCTGCCACAGATGATGCCTTGCTTGAGAAGTATTTGGATAGTGGTGCCATGTCTGATCAGGACGTGCAAAATGCAATTGTGCAGAGAAAAGTTTTTCCAATTTATTTTGGTTCTGCGTTGAAATTAACGGGAATTACGGAATTTTTAGCTGGTTTTAGTAAATGGACTAAGGAAAAGGAATTCTCTGATAAGTTTGCGGCACGATGCTTTAAGATTTCGCATGATACTAAAGGTGAACGCTTAACTTGGTTGCGAATTTTGGGTGGCAGCTTAAAAGCCAAGACTGAATTAGCTGGTGAGAAAATTAATCAGCTGCGTAGTTATAATGGTGAAAAATTTACCACAATTACTGAAGCAGAAGCTGGTGATGTCGTAGCTTTAACAGGTTTAAGTAAAAGCTATCCTGGTCAAGGTTTTGGCGTGGGGGATGCACCAACTGCACTGCTTAAGCCAGTTTTGACCTATAAAGTTAATCCCCAGGATAATGATCTTCACGCTTGCTTAAAAGCTCTGCAAACCTTGGAAGATGAAGATCCACAGCTACATGTGACTTGGTCCGAACATTTGCAAGAAATCCACGTGCAAGTGATGGGAAAGATTCAATTAGAAATTTTAGAACAGTTAATGCAAGAACGTTTTGGTTTGAATATTGTTTTTGAACAGGGAAGTATTCTTTATCAAGAAACAATCACTAAACCAATTGAAGCAGTAGGCCACTTTGAACCACTACGTCACTACGCGGAAGTTCATCTTTTACTGGAGCCACTGCCACGTAATAGCGGTATTGTTTTTGAAAATAAATGCAGTTTAGAAGTTTTGACTAAAAATTGGCAACATCAAATCATGACGGCATTGAAGTCTAAAGAACATCTTGGTGTTTTGACAGCTTCGCCGATTACAGATATGAAGATTACCTTGATCGGTGGTAAAGGCTCAATTGTACATTCGGTTGGTGGCGATTTCCGTGAAGCAACTTATCGTGCAGTGCGGCAAGGTTTAATGGAAGAAAAGATACGCCAGCAAACTATTTTGCTCGAACCGTGGTATGATTTCCGCTTAGAAATAGGAAAAGATCAGGTAGGGCGTGCTTTAAATGATATTCAGCGCATGAATGGAAAATTTAGTACGCCTGAAAATATTGGTGAACGAACAGTCATATCCGGTTCTGCACCGGTAGCTGAAATGCAAGATTATGCGACAGAAGTGCGCAATTATACGCATGGTGAAGGTAATCTTGAATGCGTAGTCAGTGGTTATTTGCCTTGTCACAATGCGGCAGAAATTATTGAGGAAAAGAATTATGATCCCGTTTCTGATCTGGAGAATACGCCTAACTCTGTCTTTTGTTCACATGGTGCAGGTCACACCGTCACTTGGGATAAGGTGCCAGAGACTGCACAATATCCTTATACTTATCCATTAGATTAGCATGATACCATGAATTGCTTATCTTGTTACATGTGAAACATTAAAAATGCAACTTGAAATAAACGAAATATTTGACTAGTTATGAAAGAAATTTCATTTTATTAGCAAAATACTGCTAGAAAATCGCTTGCATAGTAAGATAAAGGTACGATAGAAAGGTGATAAAACATGACACAAATACCTTTTAAAGCTGTAGCGGTTGATCTAGATGGCACTTTTTTGACCGAAAAAAAGACTTTTGATCATGCGCTATTTGCAAAAGTTTTACGAAAATTGCAAGCTAATCAAATACCGTTTATCTGTGCAACAGGGAACCAACTAATTCGTTCGCATGAATATTTTGACGAGTTTACTAATGAAGTAGATTACGTGTCTGAAAATGGGGCAATTCTAGAAGCCGATGGCAAAGTATTTAAGCGGATTGCGATTGACTATGATACTGCACAAAAATTGCTACATTTTATTCAAACAAAATACCCTGAAGCGATCATTATGGTTAGCGCACAGCATCATTGCTATATTTTGAAGAGTATGGATCAAGCGGATAAAGACGACATTAGAATTTATTATCGTGATGTTCAGGAAATCGATCAGTTTACTGACATTGATCCAACCGATGCGATCTTGAAGGTTTGTCTGACAGCTGATGATGAACTGGCACAGGTGATTCAGGATCGGTTTAATGAAAAATATGGTGACTGTATTCGCGGCACTAGCAGTGGTAATATGACAATCGACTTGGTGCATAAAGGCATTAATAAGGCCAAGGGCGTAGACGATATGCTTAAGCATTATGGCATTGCGCAAAAAGATTTGATTGCCTTTGGCGATGGCGAAAATGATATTGATATGCTTAAGGCATGTGGCTATAGCTATGCGATGAAAAACGCCAATGCGAAGGCTAAGGCGGTAGCAAAATATGAAGCGCCAACGAATGATGAAAATGGTGTTTTGAAGGTTTTGGCTAAGTATTTAGATATTGATTAATTTAATACGCAAAAAAGACTTGAGAAGTAATTTTCCCAAGTCTTTTAGTTTGTTTTAATTTAGGTTAATTAAAACTTGTTCTTGTCCAAAACAACTGGAGAATCTGGCTTTTCACCATTGATCATCTTCAAGTTGTTGTCAAATGCCTTAACAACCATGTTACGTACGGCGTGGGTGGTGTAGAAGGCGGTGTGTGGAGTTACCAATACGTTTGGACGATCAATTAAGTCTGCCAAACGCTTGTCTGGGAATTCTTTACCTTCCCAATCTTCGTTAAATACACCAACTTCGTCTTCGTAAGTATCCATAACAAAGCCAAAGATCTTACCTGAATCCAAACCGCGGATAACAGCGTCAGTGTCAACAAGTGGACCACGTGAGCAGTTTACAATTACAACGCCATCTTTCATCTTGGCAATTGATTCGTCATTGATCATGTGTACATTTGCTGGAACATCTGGTACGTGAAGTGAAATTACATCAGCTTGCTTGTACAAGTCGTCAAGTGAGTCAACGTAGTAACCCTTCTTTTCAAGTTCTGGGTTCTTGAAGATATCGTAAGCAATAACCTTTGCGCCGAAACCTTCCATAATTCTCATAAATACTTGACCAATGTGACCAGTACCAACAACACCGACAACTTGGTCACGAACTTCACGGCCGATAGTTGGTGCCCAACGTAAATCACGTTTAGCCATCTTTTCGTCCATGCGCTTGTCTTGACGTAATACACGTGCAGCTTGAATAGCAGCATGTTCAGCAATAGCGTCTGGTGAGTAAACTGGAACATTAGTAATTTCAAAGCCAAGTTCCTTAGCCTTGTCCATGTCAATGTTGTCGACACCAACGTTACGTAATGACATCTTAGTTACGCCAGCGTCTGCCAATGCTTGAAGAGTTTCTGGAGTGTAGTCTAATTGTTGGTAAACAACAACACCGTCAGCACCCTTAGCTAACTTAGCAGTTTCAGGAGTCAAAAGCTTATCAGTGTAATCTACATCGACGTCCTTGTGAGCTTCCTTCCATTCGTTTAAGAATGGTTCTTCGTCTTTACGAATAGCGTAAGCAAAAATCTTTGTCATAAATTTAACCTCCGTAAAATTTATTAGTATGACCAGTCCTCATTATACGCTTTTACTTGCTCAACAAAACACAAAAGAACCATTTTTTTGTATAGATTTTAAGAAAAATAAAAGTCAAGTTTTACTCTGAGCAAAAAAGTTGCAATTTTTTCAAAAAAGTTTATAGCCTAAAAATTGCAACTATTATTAACTGTTACCTAATCTCAATCCCATAGATATGAAAATTATTTTTGTATATAGCAATATTAGTTAAAGGTAGTATATGGATTTGTATAAGAGACGCATTTTCGTTATATAACCCAGGTTATATAATGGACTTTAAGTAGAGAAACAAACATAGCGGAGGAAAATTGAATATGCATTTTAAAGGAGAAAGCCAACAGCATTTCAGCCTAAGAAAGCTGACAATTGGTATTGCTTCTGTAATAATCGGGAACACCTTTATGTTTTTTGGTGGTCATGCTGTTCATGCAGATGATTTAAGTAGAGATGCTGAGCAAACCAGCTCAGTTGTTCAAAAACAGAGTAGTGAGAAAATAGATGTAGATGCAGTCAAAGAAGCTGATAATGTTTCAAATCAAAGACAAGACTTACCCAGACGGTACTAAGAGTACCGCAACTGTTCCTGTAACTGTCATTGCACCAAATGTACCAGACGTTATCTACGTACCAAAGGGTGACAAGGTTCCAGACCCAAGTACTGTAGTTACTAACTCTAACGATATCAAGGACAAGATTCCTGACACGACTTACACTTGGAAAACTACTCCAGATACTCCAAATACTAAAGTAGTAATTAACTATAAGGCTAATAATCCTGGTACTCCAGATACCCCAGTTACTCCACCAGTGGATCCAGGCGATAATCCAGCAACCCCAGTTACCCCGCCTGTAAAGCCAGAGCAGAAGCCAACAACACCAACTCCTCATGCTACTAAGACACCAGCAAAGGATAATGGTAGCAAGAAGACAGTAGCTAGTGAGCAAAAATCTACTTTGCCACAAACGGGGAAGAAGGATAACGTTGCTTTGACTGCTATCGGTGTAGCTATTGCAGCTGCTGGAAGCTTATTAGGATTAGCAGATAGCAAGAAGCATAGATCTTAATTTGTAATATCTAATTTCTGTTTACTAAGAAGCAAGTTGACTCAAATAGGAGCTAGCTTGCTTTTTTGTCTAAAAGTTTAAGGATTTCTAAAGACAAAAAGCAAATAGTGACGCATTGTCATAAAGCTGATATTATATACTCATAACAAAAATACAACGCATCAAATAGAGATGAATTGTACGAAGGTAACAAATCTTCTAATTCCTTATTAATACATCCTATTGGGCCTTTATTAATTCATACATTGGGTATTGCTTTTTGCTGGTTGTCCCCTATACAACCGCGAAAGTTAAGATTGATAATAAGTCCATCCCCTTTTTGCGAAGGTAAAGAGTCAAGACCCCCTGCAACATCTCTTGCGTTGAATCTTTTGTTAATCTTGATAATTTATTTTCGCAACATTAGTGATGAGTAGGCTAATGTAAAAAAATCTCGTTATTCTCATTCAACACAACTCCCTTAAAAGGGCTGGTTTAGAAAAGTCATCTAAATCAGTCCTTTTTCTTTTTTTCGTTATAATTAAACTTGAGAACTAAAACAAAGGGGAAGAAAAATGATCTTAATTTCATGGAATATCGATTCATTAAATGCAGCTCTGACTGGTACTTCAGCTAGGGCGGAAGAAACGCGGCAAGTTTTAACTAAAATTCATGATGCCAATCCAGATATTATTGCGATTCAAGAAACTAAGCTGCGTGCAACTGGGCCAACTAAAAAACATAAAGAAGTGTTGGCTGAAAAGTTCCCTGAGTATGACTATGTTTGGCGCTCTTCAGAAGAACCAGCTAGAAAAGGCTATGCTGGTACAATGTATCTTTATAAGAAAGGATTAACTCCTGCAGTGTCTGAGCCGATTATTGGCGCCCCTGAGCCGATGGATCATGAGGGACGGATAATCACACTGGAATTTGATAAATACTTTGTCACCCAGGTTTATACGCCAAATTCAGGCAGTGGTTTAAAGCGACTAGCTGAACGTCAAGTTTGGGACCAAAAGTATATTGAATATCTGCAAAAATTAGATGAAAAAAAGCCAGTTTTGGCAAGTGGCGATTATAATTGTGCTCACACAGAAATTGACTTAAAACATCCCGAAAATAATCATCACTCAGCTGGCTTTACTGATGAAGAAAGAGTCGACTTTACCAATTTGCTCAATGCTGGCTTTACCGATACCTTTAGAAAAGTTCATGGTGAGATTATTGGCGTATATTCTTGGTGGGCTCAACGTGTCAGAACCGCTAAGGCTAACAACTCTGGCTGGAGAATTGATTATTGGCTAGTAAGCAATCGCATTGCTGATAAGGTGGTCCGCTCAGAGATGATCGATACGGGCAAACGAGCAGACCACTGCCCAATTTTGCTTGAAATAAATCTTTAAATTGAAGCAAGCCCTAGTATAATTTCTTTTTGAAATGTTTTTATTTTGAAAAAGAAGTAGGGGTTGAAATTCTTTGAATAACGAGAAAAAAGAAGATTGGGCTTTGGAGCAGGATCTGAAGTACAATCGTCTGACAGCATTTAAGCTATTCGCGATGACTAGTTCAATGGTTATTTCTGTTGATGAACTCGCACCATTTGGTAAAACTGGAGCAACGGCACTGTTTTACTTGTTAATTGCTGGAATCGCTTGGTTTATCCCGATTACGCAAATGGCTGGAGAAATGGCTTCAATTGACGGCTGGGAAAAAGGCGGAATCTTCACTTGGGTGAAAGGATCTCTTGGAGACAAAACAGGCTGGACAGCAATGTTTTATCAATGGATTCATATTACTGTTGGTATGGATACGATGATGTATGTGATCATTGGGGCATTGTCTATCACATTTGGGACACCTTGGTTCAACACCACGCCAATCGTACGCTTCATTTTAATGATGGTTATTTTGTGGGGAGCAACAGCGATTCAGGTAATTGGTGTTAGAAAGATTGGTCGAATCGCTGAATGGCTGTTTATTCTGGGGATTGCGACACCAGTAATTTTATTGATTATTTCATTCTTCGTATATGTGATTCAGGGGCATCCCTTGCATATGACGATTAACTGGAATACTGTAATTCCACATAAATTGAATGGTAATACATTAGTTGCCTTTGTCCCATTTATGTTGGCCTTTTGTGGTGGGGAAGCTTCTGCACCGCACGTTAAAAACTTGGACCACATCAAGTCATACTCAAAAGTTATGCTTGGCTTAGCCGTTACTGCAATCTGCTTCGACTTGCTAGGTAGTATGGCAATTGGAATGACTGTGCCTAAGGATCAAATAGAGAACAGTACAGGCTTTGTTTATACCTATGGCAAGCTGTTAACGTCAATCGGGCTACCTGGTGATCTGTTGCAAAAAATTGTGGGTATAATGTTAGCTTGCGGTATTATTGGTGAGCTAGGCAACTGGATTGCTGGTCCTAATCAGGGAATGTATGAAGCGGCTAAAGAGGGCTATATGCCTAAGTTTTTTGCTAAAACCACTAAGCACGGCGTGCCATTAAGAATTATGGTTTTACAATCAAGTATCGTTACCATTTCTGCATTATTGATTACTTTTACCAGTGGTGCCGATGCCGATTTTGCGTTTAACGTTTCATTGGCCGCAACGACGGCGCAATATCTCATGGTTTATATGATTATGTTGATTGCTTACATGGTTTTGAAAAGAAAGCATGAAGATTATCACCGTATGTATTATATGAGCAAGAACCCTAATTTGAGTATTGCAATTGCGGTGCTTGCATTAATCATCACGGTTATAGCTTTCTTTGTAACTTTTGTTCCAGCACAAGGCACGCCAAGCAATTTGCGTCACGTTTATGTTTGGACCTTAATCGGCATGTGTACCATTGTGTCGATTTTGCCACTTATTTTGTATCGCTGGCATGAAAAATGGCAATCACAATAGAATTAAGAAGCATTCGTTTTTCAAGACGGATGCTTTTTTAGTAGAATTTGAGAGAGGTGAATAAAATGGCGGATGCGATGAGGGATGCAATATTAAATGGTTTTGTTGATCAAAATTATTTAGGAAGTGAAGAATTAGGTCCTAAAATATTAGCTAATAATCAGCAAGAGAGAATCTGGCAGACTTTGCGCCAGGAATTGTATAGTTGCAAGTCCTTTACTTGGGCGGTTGCGTTTATTACGCAAGACATGCTAGTTCCGTTTAAGGTGATAATGGCAGATTTAGCGAAAAATGGAATTAGTGGCACGATTATTACTGGTGATTACTTGGGTTTTAACAATCCGCGTGTTTTTACGGAATTACAAAAGATTCCTAATTTAGAAGTTCGTATTGCTAATAAGGCAGGTTTCCATACTAAAGGATATTTATTTGATCATGAAAACTATCAAACTGTGATTATTGGCAGTGCTAATTTTACACGTTCAGCTCTGCTGGCTAACTATGAGTGGGCTTTGAAAGTAAGTTCAAAAAAGCAAGCAGATTTAACAGCTCAATTAGTGGATAAAATTGCAGATTTAAAACAGGATAGTTTTGTTTTAAATTCAGCCTGGCTAACAGATTATCGTAAAAATTGGGTAAAGCCTGAGCGAGTTGCTACTGATCGGCATCAGACAAAAATTTTACCAAATAAAATGCAAAAAGCGGCTTTAAAACAGATAGAGGCACTAGTTGCAAGTGGTGAAAAACGAGGGCTAGTAGTGTCAGCCACGGGAACGGGGAAAACTTATTTAGGTGCTTTTGCCGTTAAGAAATATCAGCCGCGGCGTTTTTTATACATTGTGCATCGTGAGCAAATTGCTAAAAAGTCATTAGAAAGTTTTTATCGTGTAATCGGTGGACCAAGATCGGATTATGGCTTATTAACGGGAAATAGGCACAATTTACAGGCCAAGTATTTATTTGCGACGGTACAAACGATAAGTCAACCTGAGATGCTGGCTAATTTTAATAGCGACGAATTTGATTATATCTTGATTGATGAAGCACATAGGGCAGCTGCACCTTCGTATCAGCGCCTTTTACATTATTTTAAGCCCAATTTTTGGTTAGGAATGACGGCTACGCCTGAACGAATGGATGAGCAAAATGTTTACCAGATTTTTGACTACAATTTGGCATATGAAATTCGTTTGCGGGATGCACTGGAAGAAAAGATGCTGGCGCCATTTCATTATGTGGGTGTCCAGGATTATGAAGCAGACGGAGTAGCGATTGATGAAACAACAGATTTACGCTACCTAGCTTCTACATCTCGAGTAGACTATGTTTTAAAGGAATTAGACTATTACGGCTATTGTGGAACAAAGGCTAAAGGCTTGGTTTTCTGCAGTCGACAGGATGAAGCACGTGAATTAGCTCGGCTTTTTAGTCAAAAAGGACATCCCGCTGTAGCATTGACCAATGAGGATAATGAAAAAAGACGTAATGAAGTGGTTGCGTCTTTAGTTAAAGGTGAGATTGAGTATATTGTAGCGGTTGACTTGTTTAACGAAGGAATCGACATCCCTGCCTTGAATCAAATTGTAATGTTACGCAACACACAGTCGAGCATAGTGTTTATACAGCAGTTAGGCCGGGGGCTTCGTAAATATCCTGGCAAAGATTTTACCGTTGTGCTAGATTTTATTGGCAATTATAAAAACAATTACATAATTCCGTTGGCACTGAATCAGGATACTTCTCGAAGCAAAGATCAAGCTAAACGAGAAACGCGTCTGCCAAGCTTTATTGATGTTTCAACGATTAACTTTAGTAAAATTGCCAGTGAAAAAATTTTGGCTTCGCTTGATAGTGTCAAGCTTGATGGGATGCGTGAATTGCGGCAGAGTTACCATGATCTCAAGAACAAACTAGGGCGTGTACCGCTACTATTTGATTTTTATCAATATGGCTCAGTTGCACCGATTGTTTTTGCACAAAATCATGGCTTGGCAAGCTATGCTGACTTTTTGGGTAAAATGGGCGAAGACGTTAATTTATCAAAATATGAAAATGAAGTGCTGTCTTTTGTGACTAAGGAATTACTTAATGGTAAAAGAATTCACGAGTTACTTTTGTTAGAGATGCTACTTGAACAAGATATTGTTAAGCAAGAAGATTATCTAGCTCAATTGAAACGACACCATGCTTATGTAAATGATGAATTGTTAGCTTCTGTTGATGCGATTTTATCGCTAGATTTTTTTGATATTAAGCAGGGAAAGACTACCAAAAAAGCACAATATGGTAAATTGCCGTTAGTTGAACGTAGCAATTTATTTGACTATCAATTGAATGGTTCTCTACGCTCTGCTCTAGATCAACATGATTTTAAGAATTTATTTGTTGATGCTATTAAAACTGGTTTGGCCTTAAATCAGGAATATGATAATCAGCGTCAATTTACTTTATATCAGCAATATGATCGTAAGGACGCTTGTCGACTCTTGAACTGGCCTAAGGATGTTTCGGCCCCGATGTATGGCTATCGTGTTGGTGAGCAGGACACACCAATCTTCATCACTTATCATAAAGATGATCATGAAAAGCGGAATGCTCTGTATCGTAATACATTGGCTGATGGGCGCAGTTTGCGCTGGTATACTCGGGTGCCACGGCATTTAGATTCTGATGAGGTACAGCGTTTGCTTAATACGCGAGGGATGAATTTGTATATATTTGTTAAAAGAAGCGATGCAGATGGTAAGCAGTTCTTTTATTTAGGCAAGGCAAAGATTCAAGCTGATTCTGTTCGCGAAGAATTGCTCGGTGTTAAGAAAAAGCCAGCTGTAGGGATGAACTTAATGTTGAAACATCCACTGAGTGAGTCAATGCATGAGTTATTATTTGAATAGACCAAAAAAGCCTTTCCGCTTAGGAAAAGCTTTTTTAATTGCCGCTAATATTAATTAGATCTTGGTCATCTTGGTTATTATCCTTATCAAACATTCTAGGCTTGATGTGATCTAGAATCTTAGTCCCGATATTTTTCTGAGCAGTTTCATCACCGCTAACCTGGTTTAAAAACATAATTATTCCATATCGATTATCTGTAGTCATTTTGATCCAATTACCAAAATGAGTGTTGCTTAAGCTACCATAAGCAGATTTAGTATGGTCATCATCTAAATGAAGCCCTCCAGAATAATTAGTGGTTGCACTTTTAAGATGAGTTAAGTAATAGAAATCGGATTTGCTTAAGATACTACCATTGGTTAAGCCAAGCTGGATCTTGTAATAATCCATTGGGGTAGTGAACATATTGCCTGCGCCTGGAAGCTGGGAGGCAAGAGTCTTTTTAACGTATTCAGCGTCTTGGTAATTTTTACCATTATTCCAGACGTAAGAGATAGGATCGGTTTTCCAACTAGGAATATCCTGATAAAGGAATGTATTAGCAAGCCCTAATTTGTTAATGATGCGATTATTGAAATTGTTTTCGTAGGATTGTCCGCTGATTTTAATAATAATTCCGGCTAATAAAAGATAGTTGGTATTATTGTAGAAGTAGGTTCCTGGTGTCCCTTGAGTGCCGTTATTAGTATTATCAATAGCCCAATTGATGGCGTCATTCTCACTTAAAACTTTTCCGCGATCCAATTCAGTATTGGTTGCTTGAATGCCAGAAGTATGGGTCATTAACTGTCCAATAGTAATATTATCGGCGTTTTTAAGATTAGGGTACCAACGTGAAATTTTGGTGTTTTGCGTAAATTTTTGACTAGTGTGCCAGTTTTCATTCATCAGCTGAATTATCATTGCTGCTGTAACAACTTTTTGCAAAGAAGCAGTTGGATAAACTACGTTGTCGTTCCCATTGCCAACTTTTTTACCGTACCAAGCGTAGCCATAGCTGATTTGTTGCGGCTGACCGTTTTTGATAATGACGATACTACCGCGAGTATTGTTTTGAGCCAAAGTATTGCGGACAAAATTTCGCATTTCGGTTTTAGAGTATGAACTGGCTTGAACTTGTGGTGGTTCAGTGATCGCAAATGCAGGAACTGTCGTTAGCAGCGCAGCGGTAGCTAGTCCAATAATTGATTTTTTCAAAATTTAAAAGGCCTTCCTTAAAAAGTGGTTTGTTTACATTTTAGCGCGTTCTTTGCATCGGACAAACTATTATTTTGGTGAAAAGACGTATTTTTAGCTAGCTTGTTGAAAAAGTGCGGCTAATTTTGCTCTGAGTGCGGGATCATGAGCGTATAAATAGGTACCGCGGATTCCTCGCTTGAATAGAACGTTGAGTGAATTCATGACCATCTTCTCTTCATATTCTATTTTTTCTTTTGAGTTGGTTAGATCATTACGCTTTTTGAACATCTCAACATCTGTAATTTTGTCTAAATTAACTTTAAGTTGATTGGTGCCGGGAATCAGGCTGATTGGTGGACCGATAATGATGCCAGCATAATTTAGGTCAAAACCTTGGCAAGTATAGATAGAACCAACTTCATTGATTGTTGTAGGAATTTCTGCCCAAGGAGTTGATGTGTAGTTGTATTGATCCCATGGCAGCATGAATTTCCCTTCTTTAATGTAATGTTTGCCACCATCAAGAGTAGATGGATAGCCGGAAGTTGAAAGAATTCTTGCCAGGCCGTCTGTTTGATTTCTCTTGACGATTTCTTGCCGCATTTTTTCTGCATCAGTAAAAATACGAAAGTCGTAGTTGTGCCACATTTCTTTTTTTAAGGGCATTAATTTATTATGTGTAAAAAAGTTAAACCATTCTATTAGACTATCTGGTGCCATCATTCTAAATTGATGATGTAGTTGATAGTCTTCGTGGGGATAATGATGAGTAATTGCTTCAAGTCGCTTACGTGTCCAGAAGCTTTTCATTCGTAAAACTTGGTTTTCATCAAATACCAAAATGACAACTTTTGACCGCTTAATAACCTCCTCTAATTGGTTATCGTGATAAAAGTTGTTGTAGTGATCAGGCTGAGATAAGAGCAAGTGTGCTTCATCAATGACGACAACATCAGCACTGGTTTGTTTTTTGTCCATCTGATTAATAAATGAAGTTGGCCGCATATAATTTTTCTTATATAGTTCTTTAATCGGCCCAGCAATCTGCTTATAGACTTTTAGCAGTTCAGGGTGATTTACTAAAAAGTAGTTTTGAGTTTTATACAGTTGGCTGCCTGTTTGGTGGTTTAATTTTTGCAACTGATCAAAAAGGGCAGAAAGCACTACACTTTTACCAGTACCTGCTTCACCATAAATAGTGAAAACAGCAGGATGATTTTTATTGCTGCAATGTGTAATCGAAAAATGTAAAATTTTTTGTACGAGAAGTGATTGCTCTTGGTTGAGCTGATGGTAAGGAGAGAGTTTAAAACTTGCTTGATTATTCAATATTTATTCACCTCGTTTTCAATTATAATGAATAGAAATAATAATGATAAAGGAAGAAAACATGACTGCACAAAAAATAATTCACGATCAGCTATTTTTAAGGTTCAGTATAAATTCTTGTGTAAACGGCTGTGAGATTTAGGATGCCTTTCGGGA
>NZ_PCYY01000001.1:0-173522 GCF_002553955.1 Lactobacillus sp. UMNPBX12 | reverse complement strand
ACGCCGAAAGTAGTTGGTGGGCAACTGCCTGCGAGGAAAGGAAGCTGCCGTGCTCTTTTTTAATATTCCGGCTTAGCTCAGTTGGTAGAGCGCTTGACTGTTAATCAAGATGTCGTCAGTTCGAGTCTGACAGCCGGAGCTAGCGGAATATGAAAGAGGCGGGGGCCAGAGGCTTCCGCCTTTTTGTGTGCTATTAAAGTTCTATAATGAAGCTTTTCTAAGTCTTGAAATTTTTTTAAATAGGGTTTCCAAGGAGCTTTGAGGAGTCTGTACTCTGAATGGTATTGATGGATACGTTATTTTTTCTGCCGGAAAGCCACAGAATGGACAAGTGGGCTGCTTTAAAAGGGCTTCGTAGACTTTGTATTGCACTCCATTGAAGAATTTATAGAAATTGTTGTAAAATTTAATATCGAGATCAAATTTAATACAATCATTAACAGAGGACATAGCACAACTCCTAAATAGCTTAATTGAGACAGAATATCATAAATATTCATCAACAGGAAAAATTATAGAGCTAATAAAAAAGTTATAGCTTTTTATTTGCGTTATGAAATGTATAAACTTGTTGTCTTTGTCTCTCTATTAGACTGGTAAATATTCAAAAGTATATGTTAAATTTCAGACATTAAATACTTAGAAAAAAGGACATATTTAGATGGATAAAAATTCTGATAGACTTACGTTAGTGCCATATTTCCCGAATGAAAAGCAGACTCTTAAATGGTACCAGGATCCTAAAATCTGTAAGCAGGTAGATAATATTGATACCGTTTATGATTTAACTAAATTACGTCGAATGTATGAATATTTGTCAGTGCATGGGTGGTGCTACTATATTCAATATCAAGGGAAATTGATTGGTGATTGTACTTTGCTAAAAGACGGTGAGATATCAATCGTGATTTGCAAAGAATATCAAAACTTGCATCTTGGTAGAAAATGTGTCGACAAATTGGTGCAGCTTGCAAGAATTCAGAAAATGACGCAAGTGAAGGCTCACATATATGACTTTAATATTCAAAGCAAAAAAATGTTTACAAGAATGGGGTTTAAAGAGCAACAACCTGACTGGTACTCTTATGATTTATAGATCAAAAATATTCATGTTACCAAGTAATTCATACAAACAATCAGTTGGTGTGATGTCAGATAAGCACTCGTATTAGAAAAATGTAATCATCAGTAATTAAAGACTGTAGTTGAATCAAATAATTAACTCAGCGTATAAAATGCTGAGTTAGACAAAAAAACAACGAGCAATTCTCTCGTTGTTTTATGGATCATTTTGATCAAATTTTTAGTTTATCTTTAGTTATAAATACCAACTTGATTAATGTGGGCCAATTCCAGAACTGGAGATTGAGCGAGGTCCAGACTAACATCACAGCCAGCATGGATACCATTATTTTCGCCATTAAGCCAGTGGGTATTATTAGTTACGTCATAGACAGTACCATTAAATGCAATATAAGCTGGACGTCCATTTTTACCATTGTAATTTGATAGAGTTTCTTTAGTAAATTTTCTCATATAAGAAGCTCCTTTCTAATAAGATCTTGATATATCAATGGTAACACTGTGTCACCTTATAGCAAGAGATACGAAGGAGTCTTATGCTTTTCTTATGAAAGATGACCACGCCACCCAGCAATATCCCAATCTAGAAAGTCATAATTAAGCTTTTTACCATAAATTTTCTCGTAGGCAGCAACTTTTTGTCGGTAGTCGAGTTCCATCATCTTATGAGCGTTTTCGTTGGCGTTTAGAGAAACGTCAGGGAAGATTGGTGGTAAAACATGGACAATATATTTGGTCTCATAAAAATTAGGATCTTTCTTTTCGATTTTAGGTAGATCCTTAATCTCGACAAAAGTGGAGATTACCGGTACATTTTGTTTAGCCGCAAAATAATAGGCACCACGTTGTAATTTACGAGGCTTGCGATAATTCCACCACATCTCCTGTTCTGGATAAATTAAAACCCAATTATTTTTAGCTAAAGCTGCACTGAGGTGCTTAGGAAATTCATTTCCAATATAGCTAGGACTCTGAACTAGTGGAATAGTGCCAACATAATTCATTAAATAGCGGAAAAATCCAGGTAGCATTAGGTTAGTATCTTCAATTACAATTGAAAGCTGATGGTGCATCTTGTTAGCGAGCAGCTTCATTGGTAAAGAATCAACCTGATTGTAGTGGTTAGAAGTTAAAATTGCGCCACCAATAGGTAAATTATTTAGGTTCTCTAAACCTACAAATTCAGTTGATCCAGCTAATGCTCTGGATAAAGTACCAAATAAGAGATGTCCAATACGATTATTAAGCTTACTTGAAAAAGTGTTACGCTTATTCCAATAATCATTGACCAATTTAAGGCGCTGATCTAGGGACATTTGGGGATCGCCGATTTCTACTTTTGCTGTGAAGTTGCGTTCATTAGCAGCTTTTTTTATATTTTTAATCACTGCCTCACGATTATCGCCAAAAATCATAGTGTTACTGCCTCTCGTTTCTTAACTTTTGCCCAATTATTAGGATCTTGCTCAGTTTTGTCTTCCTTAGCAAGCATATGATCCAATTTTTCGCGGTCTGCTGCACGCTCGTCATCAGTATAATTATTGAGTTCGTTCTTTAATTCATCGAAAAACTGCGTTTGTTTGGCACTATCCCAGAAGTACTGTGCATATTGGACATTAGCAAAATGCCATGGCTTAAAGAAAAGATTATAGTGAATCAGACCAGGATTAGTTAAAGGTTCAGTGTTTTCATTTGGCATAGCATCCCAGCGAGGATTTAAGTGCAAAATTCTACCTTCCCCGATTTCATTTAAATAGTCTTGATCAGGAGCAATGCAATCAAAATGATACTTTTCTAAAAGTGTCATAAAATGGTCAATAAAATGTTCAGCGCGAAAGGCCCTAGCATTCATGACGAGCATGCCAGAGTTAATGTATTTCTTGGGGTCAAGTGCCAGGACATTTTTGATGTATTTTATCATCTTGTCTACATATTGAATTGAGGAGTCGGTGCAAGCAGCAAATAAATTATCACCCAATTCGGAGTTGTATAGTTTAGCAAGATCGTCGTTTACAATTGTGTCGCTATCAATATAGATCACCTTATCATATTCGGGAAAAAGTTCTGGAATTAAGAGGCGATAAAAAATCGACATGGTAAAAAAGTCAGCGCGAAGAAAGTTTTCCTTACGATTTTGAATAGGTTGTACAAGTTGATTATCAATATGGAAAAACTTCACATGAACGTTTGAACTGCTAAGATCAGACAAAGCTTTTTGATGCTTTGATGAGAGATCTTGATTTAAAAAGTAAACAGTATAATCCTTATTTGGATCTGTATGTTTGACTAAAGAATTAAGAGAAACAGCAGCGTATTTGGTAAAGTCATCGCTGATACTGTAAAAAATAGGAATTGTCATAAAATTGCCTTTCTTAGATTTTAACTGATTCCGTTTGTTTAACCTTAGCCCAAGTATTTGGCTCTTTGACAATCATGTCAACTTTTTTGGCCATCCATTCTAGGTCAGCTCGGGCCTTTTGACGGTCTTCATCAGTAAAGTTGTCTAATTGCTGCTTTAGTTCATCGTAATACGGCGTAGTTTTAGCAACATCCCAGAAATAATGACCATATTGAACATCAGCAAAATGCCATGGTTTGAAGAAAAGATTGTAATGCACGATCTTAGGATCTTGAATTTCAGGAATGCTTTCATTTGGCATAGCATCCCATTCTTTAGGTAGGTGATAAATCTTATCTTCGCAAATTTCATTCATGTAGGCTTGATCAGGGTCAACGTTATCGAAATGATATTTATTCATTAAGTAGTAGAATTTATCAACAAACTTTTTGTCTCTAAAGGCCTTCATATTAAACAGAATTACACCATTATTGATGTATTTTTCTGCAGGCAAAATTCCCTGACATTCTTTAATGTACTTTTGTAAAAGTGGCATGTAACGAATTGATAAGTCGGGACATGAAGCAAACATGTTGTCGGCGATATCAATTTCGTACATTTTAGCAATATCAGTACAGATAATAGTATCTGCATCAAGATAAACTGCCTTGTCATATTGAGGGAACAATTCTGGAATGAATAGCCGGTAGAAAATTGACATGGTAAAGAATTGAGCACGTAAGTAGTTTTCCTTGGTATTATGGATTGGCTTAACCATGTCATCGTCGATATGAAAGATTTGAACATGAATATTATCAGTTGAAAGATCTTCTAAGCTCTTTTTGTGCTCATCAGATATCTGTTGGACTAAAAGGGTAATCGTATAGTCCTTCTTGGGGTCAGTATGGTCAATTAATGATTTAATTGAAACATATGCATATGGCGTATAATTATCGCTAATTGTGTAAAAAACAGGAATGGTTTTCAAAATAAGATCCTCCTAAATTATTTTTTTAAATTATTTCGTAATTTGAGATATTCGTTAAGCAAATCATCATATTCATGTAAATGAAGTACACTGTGTACGCGATCAACATCCCATGGCTTAACTGTTTGAGTATGGAAATAAGGCCAAAACCTAAAGCTAGTAGTGAAATGTTGAATTTTGGTGTTTTTTTGCAAATGATATTGCTCATTATAACGGCGTGGTGCTACTCGCTTGGCTACAGCTAGCTTGTTTATTGCTGATTGGTCGGGCAAAAACATTTGCTTAACCTGCATCATATGCCGCACCTCGGCAAAGAGACCAGTTTGCTTAATTTTCTTCATATTCAGCAACAAAACGCCAGAATTAAGATAATCAAATGCGCGCTTGGTCTTAAGATTGTGGAAGAAGAAGCGACCCCAATAATCAAGTACGCCCACTAATTCGATTCCGTTAATATCCTCATTGTAAAAAGTTGTAATATCACCGCGAATGACAATGTCATCGTCTAAATAAAGAATGCGATCAGGAATCTGTGGCAATTGGTCTGCAAATAAACGCAACATGGCATATGGCGTGAAGCGAGTATTCATGTTAGCGGTTGGCGGTTCCTGTTCAAATAACTTGGTGCAGTCAATTAATTCAACTGTACTGTTAGGATTGGCTTTTTTTACTAAAGAACGTAAAAAATCAGCCGCATGTTGTGAGAAAGGGTGATATTTACGTTCATCACTGTGTGCCTCCATCGTTAAAATATAAAGATGCAATTCTTGAGCACCAGAATTTTTGATTAAAGATAAGGTGGAAATCAAAACGCCATCTTGAGCATTTTCATCTCCACAAAAAAGAATATTCATGATAAACTCCTATTTTTTATTTCTTTTGAATATATTGACAATATTCATAATCGCTATTTTTTGCACGCTGCTTCATTACCTGCCAAATTTCATCGTGAAGCTTATTTTGAGCTTCCTTACGGCTTAAATTTGTATCCGGGTAAAAGGGCCCATCAATGTAAATAACGGCACTAGGTCGCTTGCTAAGCCACTTTTTATGGTAGGTTTTGGTCATGACGAAACTAGGCGCATTTAATTTAACTGGAAAGTGCATGCTTGTTGCATCGAACGGGCGAATCTTCGTGTAATAGGGCCAGACATGAGCTTCAGGGTAGATGAGAATCTCGCCCTTTTTATCCTTAATCACAGTTTGAATGGCTTTAATTAGTTTGAGCGATTGCTTCATATTTTTGCCAACAGGCAGACCGCCGTAGCGTACAAGATATTTGCCAATGAAGGGGATGCCCCAGTTAGCTTGATTAGCAATAGCATAAAAATTTTTGATTGGAAAAATTGTGAGCGAGGTAAAGACATCCCCCATGGGTCTAGTATGGTTGCCATAAATAAAATAGCCCCCATTGACTTGCTTAAGTTTTTCTTGACCAACGACTTTTACATGATCGAAGAAGCGGAAAACCACCCAACCAAAAGCGCATGCTAAGTGACGAGCGGTAGTGGACCAGATTCTAGCTCCAAGAGAATTAGGTAGAATAACGTAATTATCGGGTAGACTGAAATTTTGATCGTGACTATCGACTACATCATCGGTTGTTTTTTGGTAATAATAAATCCGTTTCATCTTGCCCTCCATGATACTTATGTATCCTATGATACCATGGAAAAAAGCATAATTCCTAAGACGAGAGGAATGCTGAAAGAAAATAAAAAAGATTCGTAATTTCATGATCGAAAAATACGAATCTTCTGTAAAATAGCATAAAAAAAGCACCGCCTTCTTGCAGTGCATCTTTCATATTATGGGTGGCCAGGGGATCGAACCCTGGACCCACGGATTAAGAGTCCGTTGCTCTGCCAGCTGAGCTAGCCACCCATATTTGTTCATCAGCTCCCGCCGACATTTAAATATATTACCAGTAGTTTTATAATTTGACAAGCTTTTTTTGAAAAAAGTTGAAAAATAATTTGAAGCTAGCAAAAAGCGCCCATAATGGCCGCTTTTTTACTAAAGTTTATCTTGAATATGATAGGCTGTGCCTTGCTGATCCTGCTTCATGTGATCTGCATAGTAAACAGCATAGACACCGCTTTGATCATTTTTGGCAATCACAATTTGGCGCCCTGTTGGACGTTCTGCCTTAATGATTTGAGCACTGCGGCGTGCTTCTTTAAAGTCGTGTGAAGATGCGATGGCATCCCCTGGATTAAAAAATACAGCTTCGTTCATTGTAAAGCCCCCTCGTACAAATTCTAATTTTATTTTACCAAGAAAGCCCTTTCTAAATCCAATTTAAGAAACAAAAAAAGAGATAAGATCAACATCTTATCTCTTACGAAAAATATTATGGGTGGCCAGGGGATCGAACCCTGGACCCACGGATTAAGAGTCCGTTGCTCTGCCAGCTGAGCTAGCCACCCATGTCGTTGAATCAATCAACAGATATTATTATGCTATTGTTGATAAGAAAATGCAAGCTTTTTTTGAAAAAAAAACAAAAATTTTTGGCTAATGTTACAAAATTCAGTATAATGTAAGGGCAAAGGAGGCATTCCCGATGCCAAAGAAGATTCTCGTCGTCGACGATGAAAAGCCGATTTCTGATATTATCAAATTTAATTTAACTAAGGAAGGCTTTGATGTCGACACCGCCTATGATGGCGAAGAAGCTGTTAAAAAAGTTGACGAATACGACCCGGATCTAATGATTCTGGATTTGATGTTGCCCAAAAAAGATGGGTTGGAAGTTGCGCGTGAAGTTCGTCAAACGCATGACATGCCAATCATCATGGTAACTGCTAAAGATACTGAAATTGATAAAGTCTTAGGACTGGAAATGGGTGCAGATGACTACGTAACCAAGCCGTTTTCTAACCGGGAATTAGTTGCCCGTGTGAAGGCTAACCTGCGTCGTCGTGATATTGTTAAAAAAGCAGAAGCTGCCAGCCAAGAAGAGACCGATAAGAATATTAAGATCGGTAACTTGGTCATTATGCCAGATGCCTATATTGTAGAAAAAAATGGTAAGAAGATTGAACTTACTCACCGTGAATTTGAACTTCTTTACTATTTAGCTCAACATATGGGACAAGTTATGACTCGTGAACACCTGCTTCAGACTGTTTGGGGTTATGACTACTTCGGTGATGTGCGGACTGTAGACGTAACGGTGCACCGTTTAAGAGAAAAGATTGAAGATAATCCAATCCAACCTCAAATTTTAGTTACCCGTCGTGGTGTTGGCTATTATGTAAAACAGCCGAGTGAAGAATAATAAAGAAAGCCACAGAACTGTTATGGTAGTGGCTTTCTTTTTTATATTTTTTAGATATTGAATGAGTAGAATGAAAAAATTCAAAGCAAGATTAAATAGTACATTTAATTCCATTAATACTAAAATTGCAATTGTGTTCATGCTGATGCTACTGGCAACAATTGAAGTTATTGGAGCTTATTTTACCCGTCAATTAGAGCAAAATAGCATTGAAAATTTCCAATCATCAATCCAGATTCAGACTATCGTCAGCAATCAGTTAGCTAATCAGTTGACCAGTGATAATAAAAATACTAATGATCGCTTGAATCAAATTGTTAATGACTACAATAATGATGCAATTAGTGAAATTATTGTTGTCGATAATAAGGATACGATTCGTGCCGTTTCTAACTTAAATGATAAAAGTAAGATCGGTCAACGGATTAACAATACTGATGTGAAGCAGGTTATTTCAACTGGACATCAAATTAATAAAGTGGTCGATGATCATGGCAATTACATGATTCAAATATCGCCGTTGACTAGTGGCAATGGCTCTAACAATACTGTTGGTGCTGTCTATGTTAAAGCTAGTATGCAAGATGTCTTTAACAATTTGCGCCAAATTTCATTGACTTTCTTGATTGCGTCATTGATCGCGGCTTTATTAGGTGCATTTTTGTCATTGGTTATTTCCCGGGCAATTACGCAACCGATCGAAGAAATGCAGAAACAAGCATTGCATATTGCTGATGGTGATTATTCAAGTCAGGTAAAAATTTATTCCAATGATGAACTAGGGCAATTAGCTAAAGCATTTAATACCCTGTCCGTACGAATTGAACGCTCACAAGAAGAGTCTGATAGTGAACGGCGGCGACTAGATAGTGTTCTGTCACACATGAGCGATGGAGTTCTAGCCACTGATCGTCATGGTAACGTCAGTGTGGTTAATCATATGGCACTAAACTTTTTAAATAAAAAAGAAGACGAGGTTATCAATAAGCCGATTGCTGAAGTACTGGGACTAGAAGATACTTCGTCACAAGATTTGATTTCTAGTCAAAAAGAGATCGTTATTACCCTTGATCCAGGTACGCGGGATGAAATTATTTTGCATGCTAGTTTTTCTTTGATTAAGCGGGTAACTGGCTTTGTATCAGGGTCAGTTTGTGTATTACACGATGTAACTGAGCAACAAAAGAATGAAGATTCACAAAGACAGTTTGTTTCTAATGTCTCACACGAATTGAGAACACCTTTAACAAGTTTGCAGGCTTATATTGAAGCTCTTAATGAGGGTGCTTGGAAGAATCCAGAGATTGCTCCTAAGTTTTTGGAAGTTACTCAACAAGAAACTAGTCGGATGATTAGAATGATCAATGACTTGTTGAGTTTGTCTAGAATGGACCGTGGCGTTTCAAAAATGGATCTAGAATTTGTTAACTTAAACGATTTTGTTAACCATATTCTTAACCGTTTCGATATGATTGTTAAAACAGATAAAAATAAAGAAAAGAAGAAATACACAATTAAGCGTGAATTAGGCAGTCAAGCCTTATGGGTGGAAATCGATACCGATAAGATGATGCAGGTAATTGATAACATTATGAACAATGCAATTAAGTATTCACCTGATGGCGGTGTAATTACTGTTAGAATGACCCAAAACCAAAATCATGTTATCTTAAGTATTTCTGACCAGGGCTTGGGTATTCCAAGAAAAGATCTGGGTAAAATCTTTGACCGCTTTTACCGAGTTGATAAGGCACGTTCCCGGGCCCAAGGTGGTACCGGCTTGGGCTTGGCCATTGCTAAAGAAATTGTGGAAGCTCACCATGGTAAAATTTGGGCTGACAGTAGCGAAGGCAAGGGGTCTACTTTCTATATTTCCTTGCCATATGAACCGATGACAGAGGAGGATGATTGGGATGAAGTTTAAATTCAAATTCGGTGAATTTTTCTTAGGCTTAGCTACACTGATCGTCATTGTCCTCTCAATTGTGCTTTGGATCTTTATTATGACTAGTGATCAGCGCTTTAGTAATATTGGTCAGCAAAATCAAAATAATATCACTAAAGAGCAAACGCGTAGTCACAATTTTAAGTCATTATATGATTTATATATTCCAACTACTTCATATGGTTTTGCTAATGGAAATTTGTGTCAGCTATATGATTCAAAAAATAATTTGACTTTAGAATTTACCAAAGAGATAAAAAAAGCCAAGGCCACTAATAAAATTAAGAAAATAGTTGATACTAGAACTAAATATGAAGAGTATTTAAACAATCCCAACTATGTGCAGTTGGTTTATCCAGATGAAATTACTTTCTCCTTATTTAACCAGTTGAATAATGCCGCAAATGATAACCGCGAGTTTAACCGCTTCTTTATCTCGCAGTCAAATCACTGGATTTATTTGGGAAATGATCAGACTAATGAAATTTATCAAGTAAAAATTGCTGGCGCAAATTTTGATAAACTACGTAAATATGCACGTAATGCTAAGAGCAAGTATCCAGTTAGATTAGTTCGTTTAAAGGAAGGCTATTCACCGTTTTACATCAAGACAATGAATGCTAAAGTTTATAGTTACTTGACTAATCATCAATCGTATTCTTACTTTGTTTCGCGTTTATTAGGTACATCTGGCGTTACTAGTAAGACTAATAAGAATGGTCAAACGGTGTATTCTTTGAACTACTATACTCGCTTAAGAGTGCCAGATTCTAATTCAGGTGAGCATAATTATCTTTATACTCATTATGAAAAAAATAAGATCCCCAATACTACTAACCGCTTATTAGATAGCGTTTATTATGTTCACCAATTGGGTTTAACCGAGCAAGATTTACGCTTCTTTGATGCAGATGGTGCTAATGTTAGTTATCTAAACTATATTGAAGGGATTCCTGTTTTCTTAAATAAGCATGATTTGCAAGTCAAGACGACCTTTTCAACAGATTCGATTAATGTGGCCTTTAATAGTGTAAACTTCCAAATTCCAATTCCGTTTGATGGTCAAACTAAGCGGTTAAAACCAACCCAAGATGTTGTTGATGAATTAGTCAATCACGGCCTAAAGCAGGAAGATATTCAACGAATTATCGTTGGTTTTGCTGAAGAAAAGGATTCAAGTCACCATAGTTTGATTAACTTGATCCCAACGTACTATATCAAAGCCTACGATGAATGGAAGAGCCTAGGTGAATGGGAAAAGCAAGACGTATCTACCTACCGTGAAGCTGATCAGTTAACTGTTAACGAAAGGGGAAAATAGAAATGGACCATAAACGAATCGAATGGCTATTTTTCGTTGTTTTCTTTTTAATTGATATTTATCTTGGAATCGAAATTCTCCGTTCTCCCGTTAATTTAAGTAACGCTGATACCACTACTCGCAGCGTTGCTAGCATCCGCAATGAAATGAAGTCAGACAATATTGATTTGCCCGATAAGATTTCGGATGCACCAGATTCTGGTTATTATTTAGCTACCAAGAATCGTGACTACCTTTCTGGCAAAGTTAGCTCGCTGACTAATGTAAATGCCCGCTATTCTAAAAGCGATAATGTGCTTTATGGTGAACCAAGACAAGCAGTCCTTTTGAGTAAAAAACCTAAGGAAGCTTTAGAACAAATTGAAGATTTTAAGAATGATTCGAAAAATATTCCTTATGGTAAAGAATTCAAGTATGAACCTGATATGTCGAGTGAAGACAATTATGTTTTTGTGCAAAACTCAGATTATGGTGAAATTTATGCTAACTCGGCCCAATTGAATATCAATGTAAAAGATAATCAGATTATTAATTTTACTGAAACATATATGGGGCAAGCTAGTCCAGTGCGTGAATTACAGTCAACCATCAGTGCTTGGCGTGCTGTGCGTGCGATGTACACTGATCGTGAGTTGACTAATAATTCGCGCGTAACGCAGGTAAAATTAGGTTACTCCAAATTGACAGAAGTACGTGGCAGCACAATCTTGTTGCCAACTTGGCTGGTTTGGGTAGAAAATAAGACAACTAAAAATATCACGATGAAACGTATTAATGCATATACGGCACAGATGCTACAATCGAGTACCTATAATGTAGAAAAATAGAAAGGATAAAAATTGAAGGTTTCCGTTTTAGCAAGCGGCTCGACCGGCAATACCAGTTTAATCGTTACAGGCCAGCATAAAATCCTGATGGATGCTGGCCTTTCTGGTAAGAAAACTAAAGATTTGCTAGCCGAAGTTGGAGTTGATATTAACGAGATTGATATGGCCTTTTTAAGTCATGATCATACCGATCATAGTGGCGGACTCGGCGTGTTGATGCGCCGTTATCCTAAGATAGATGCTTTTGCCAATAGTGGGACTTGGCAGTATTTATTGGATACGCAAAAAATAGGTAAATTACCGGCTGAACAAATTAATACAATTGAACCAGGCCAAACTAAAACTTTTGGTGATGTTGATATTACAGCCTTTGCAACTAGTCATGATGCAGCTGAGCCGCAATATTATGTGTTTACTAGTGGTGGTAAGCGGGTCGCTTTTTTAACTGATACAGGTTATGTATCAGAAGAAGTTGAAGGGACAATTGAAGATGCTGATGCCTATATGATGGAATTTAATTATGATAATATGATGCTCAGAGATGGACCATATTCCTGGGCACTGAAGCAGCGAATTTTGTCGGATGTAGGCCATTTATCTAATGACGAAGCAGCCCAGGCATTAGTTGATGTAGTCACACCTAAAACAAAGCATATCTTTTTAGCGCATCGCAGCCAACATAATAATACGGAGTATTTAGCTCACGAAACGGCAAAAGAAATGCTGCTTGAGGGGGATGCAAATTTGGATGATGATGTTAAGATTATTGATACAGAACCTAATCAGCCTACAAAATTAGTTGAAATTTAGCAGTTTTCACAACATTTTTTCATATAATATTCAAATTTAATCGGTATGATTAGTAAACAAGATGAGGGGAGAAGCAAGTATGGTAGAAAATCAAAATAATAATAACAATTTACAACAACCTAGAAAAAAGAATACTAATGGTAAAATCATTGCCACTGCAGCGATTGTCGGTGTAGTTGGTGGCTTGATCGGTGGAGGCGTTTCATATTACGCGGCTGATCAAATGAATAATGCATCAGTTAATAATGGTGCCGCTCAAACTAGTATATCTTCAAGTAGTAGTAAAGTTTCAGAAAAGAGTGCTAAGACTAGTGGCACAATGACTACTGCATATAATGATGTAAAAGGAGCGGTTGTTTCAGTTATTAACTTAAAACGCCAATCAAGTTCTAATAGTACTAATTCACTTTATAATAGTTTATTCGGTAATGATGACAGTGATGATAGCTCTTCATCAAGCAGCAAGGGCAAGCTTGAGACTTACAGTGAAGGCTCAGGTGTAGTCTACATGAAATCTAATGGCAAGGGATATATCGTTACTAACAACCACGTTATCTCAGGCAGTGATGCTGTTCAGGTAATGCTAGCTAATGGCAAGACAGTAAATGCTAAAGTTGTTGGTAAGGATAGTACAACTGACTTAGCTGTGCTTTCAATTGATGCTAAGTATGTGACTAAGACGGCCGAATTTGGCGATTCTAAGAGCTTACAAGCTGGTCAAACTGTCATTGCCGTTGGTTCACCATTAGGTAGTGAATATGCTTCTACGGTAACGCAAGGGATTATTTCAGCACCGGCTAGAACCATTTCTACTTCATCAGGCAATCAACAAACGGTTATTCAAACTGATGCCGCAATTAACCCAGGTAACTCAGGTGGTGCCTTGGTTAACTCAGCTGGTCAAGTGATCGGGATTAACTCAATGAAGTTAGCCCAATCAAGTGATGGTACTTCTGTCGAAGGAATGGGCTTTGCAATTCCATCAAACGAAGTAGTTACGATTGTGAACGAATTAGTTAAGAAGGGTAAGATTACCCGTCCACAACTTGGCGTAAGGGTAATCGCACTTCAAGGTATTCCAGAAGGCTACAGAAGCCGCTTGAAGATAAATTCTACTTTGAAGAGTGGTATTTACATTGCCTCAGTAAACAAGAATAGTTCAGCTGCTAATGCCGGAATGAAGAGCGGAGACGTTATTACCAAGGTTGACGGCAAGAAGATTGATGATGTGGCATCGTTACACAGCATTTTATACAGCCATAAAGTCGGTGATACCGTAAATGTTACCGTGAACAGAAATGGTAAGGATGTCAACTTAAAGGTAAAACTTGAAGGTAACTAAAAATCAAAATAGAAGTTAATTAAAAGAAAAAAGGCTATATCACGCGGTTTAAACGTAGATATAGCCTTTTTGTTAACTTTTTAAATGTGTAACATCAAATTGTTCGGAATTATTTGTTGTCAAACAGACACCAGCCTGTTGATAAGTGTGGATAACTCTGTGGATTGTGTATAACTTGATAAATATAGGTTTATTAACTTGTGGAAAAATATGATGATTTTGACCTTATTTAGTGAATTCTATTTGAGAAAACAGGCGTTCATGCAGGTATAACAAGCCTTAAGAGATAAAATTTGTGAAAAAAGGCTTTCATAAAATCGATGTGAATAAAGAAATTTTAGAAAAATTATTAAATACAACTTCTGGGGCATAAGTAAAATAATACCACAAAATGTTGAAATTGGTCTTTGAAGTTTTGTGGAAAAGTTTGGGTAAATAGTGTGGAAGGGATGTTAGTATTGTGCTGGTAGATTAAAATTATGAATGGAAAATTAGCTATGCTTGTTATAATAGAAGCATGAATATCAAAATTGTATGTGTTGGAAAATTAAAAGAGAAGTATTTTAGGGATGCAATTGCGGAGTATGAGAAACGACTCAGTCGTTTTGCAAAGGTATCCATTGTACAGGTGCCTGATGAAAAAGCACCGGAAAAATTCAGTGCAGCTGAAGATGAGAAGGTTAAAGAGATTGAAGGTCAGCGAATCCTGAGCAAAATTAAAGATAAGGAGTACGTGTATGTGACTGCAATTAAAGGAAAGCAGCGCAGCAGCGAAGAGTTCGCTAAAGAGATTCAGGATCTCGCAACTTATGGTCATTCAGACATTACGTTTGTCATTGGTGGCAGTTTAGGGACTAGCGATGCTGTAAACAAGAGGGGAAATGACTTGATTAGTTTTGGTAAATTGACGATGCCACACCAGTTGATGCGCGTGGTGTTGATTGAACAAATCTATCGTGCATTTATGATTAACTCAGGTAGTCCTTATCATAAGTAGAATATAGAAAAAGCCCATAAATTGGGCTTTTTATTTTTGCATATTTGCAGATTTCACAAGCATATTGAAAAAAACTGTGGCAGGTCAGTGCTTTTTTAGTTTTTTATGATTTAAAAATAGATTTTGTTAAATTATGCTTGGCAACAAAAAAGACGATCTTTCGATCGCCCTGCTAATTTTTGAGCTACCAGCTAGTAGCTCACGCACACGCTGAAGTGTACTTTATCTTTGTAGTATCTCAATTTTAACACATAAATGGTAACGCTGAAGGGGTAGCGCCCTTACTCGTGTGGAAGGAGGTAGACTCCCATGAAGTATTACTTTATCTTTGTAGTAGTATTTCTACCACTGAATCGTGATGGCAAGTGCTTCAAGAGCTCAAGAGGGCTATTAAAAAGTTCCTTAAGAACCTGATTGATAGTTTCTTTGATTAATCCGATCCAGACTCAATACAGCCGTCCTTCGGGGCGGCTTTTTTTATGATGAAAATGGCAAGTCATTGGGTGAAAAGTATTACGCATATCGTGCAGTAACTGTAAATCAAAGTCCCATAACAATTAATGGCGCTAAATTCTACAAGTTGGCTGCTTATATTAAAGTGACCAATATTAGTGGTCAAGGTCGCGTTTTAAAGCGTAACGCCTACATCTACAGTACATCAAAAAAACGCACTACGCATAACTGTGCTTGGAAGTTGTACAAGGGCTTTATCGGTTCGCCTTACAAGAAATATCCGCTCGGCTATTGGGTTGCTCCTAATGGGGTGAAACCAGTAGTGAAGCATTATCTCGGTAAAGCCCAGAATATGACTAATTGTGGTTTGCCCGCAATTAAGGATAAGTTGATTAATTCGCACTTGGTGGTCGCTTGGGTAGGGATGTTTGACGGTATCTCTAATCATGCCATTACCTTGACTGGTTACCATGGCAAAACGATCTATTATAACGATCCTTGGACTGGAACCAAGCGGAAGATCAAGCAAGAAATTTTTGCAACGCATTGGGCTTTAGATGCTCATCGGGCGTTGAGTTATTAATTTTATGTAAATATATTTACTTTTTAGTCATGTTGATCAAGCCACTTTCGCAGCATTTCAACATATTCATCTGTTTTTTCTACAAAAGACATGTGACCGCAGTTTTCAAATAGCTGCCATTTACTGCCAGCAAGATGATCCTGCATCGTTTTAGCTACATAAGGTGTACATAAATCATCAGTCCCACTCGTAATTAGAGTTGGGATTTTTATTTTGCCTAGTTTTTCTGTGTATTCGTAATCGTGCAAGTTGCCCTCTGGCGTATATTCATTTGGTCCCCAGGCGGTTTCATAAGCTACAATACCACCACATTTTTTTCGCATAACGCATTCAGGCCACGTTTTCGTCATGTCAATTGCATGTTGATTCATGAAGTGCTCATTAGCTTTTAAGTAATCAGGATCGTTAAAATTGCTAGTCAATTCGGCGCGATGAATTGCCGCCTGTTCTTCAATTGGCAAGTATTTAATCATCCGGTGTAATTCTTTGCTCCATAAGGAAGCAGACGACAAGGTTGAAGACAAGATCAAGCTTTGAATGCCAACAGGATGATAATCACACATGTAGATTAGCGCTAGCATCCCACCCCAACTTTGTCCTAATAAATGTATTTTGCGCAAAGCCAAGTGCTCCCGCAACGCCATGAGTTCCTTAACCCATGTTTCTTTAGTATAAAGTTCAGGGTGATCATCAGGGATGCTACTCTTGCCGCAGCCTAACTGGTCGTACATGATAATCCGTTGGTTATCAATTTCGGCTAATTTGTCCAAAACCTCAAAATAATTATGACTTGAGCCGGGACCACCATGTAGCAATACGAGTGGTGTCTTTTCGCTTCTTCGACCAACAATACGATAGTAAGTTTCATAGCCCATGAAAGGCATTTTTCCTTCGATAATTTCCATTTTTTCACCTATTTGAACAAAAACAATGAGATATTAACCAAAATTAGCAGGGTAAAGAAGATTACCCAATCTATAGCTGTTAAAGGAATAGCGATGATCGTCGACCTTCTTTGCCCTTCGACATAGCCATGTGATTCCATTCCTTGGGCCAGATTGTCAGCTGAATTTAAAGCAACAAGAATTGCTTTAAAATAGAGGACCGGCGACCAAAAACTGAGATAAATGCCTCGCATCATAGCGCTAGTTCGGATCTGTTTAACCGCCATCTTCATCTGCGGAATAATGTTAATCGCCGCCAGCACGCCGTAGGCAAATTTACTGGGTAAGTGCAGGTTCTGCTCTAATGAGCGGGTAAAATCCGTAGCGGTGTTATTGCGCGTCACGCAGGCAATCGTCAAGGTATAAACATAGATACGCGTTGACAAATTCCAAGCATAATAAGCATTTGGTGTTGGTGAAAACCAAAAGAGCGTTGCAAAGATTGTAAAAGCAGCAATAAAGGGCAAGATAATGAGCAAGATTAACTCTTTGATTTTGATTCGAGTAATAATTAAATAAACTAGCGCGAAGGTGATTACTAACAAATTAGTAACTAAACTAGCCTTTAAAGATATTTCCAGGGAAATAATAAACGCTAAAATAAATTTCAAACTAGGATTCATGGCCTTATCTTTCTACGTATTTTAAGCGCTGATCCGCCAAAATTAGCCGGTAATCGCAGAATTCAGCTAGCTCGTCTATTTGATGGCTAATGATAAAAAACGTCTGGTGAAGCTTTTGCTGGCTTTCTCGCATTAATTCTAAAACAAGTTTGACCGAGTTGTGATCAAGTCCACTGAGCGGCTCATCAATCAATAAAACTTGATGTTTAGTCATTAACATTAGCAGAATTTGTAATTTCTTCTGTTGGCCGCCTGATAGAGAATAGACTACTTGGTCTAAGTGGTCAGCTAAACCTAATTTTTCTAACCATTCATTGAGCTTTTTTTCAGTAAAAAATAAATTTCTATCCTTTTTACTTAATTCTAGTTCATCTTTGACAGTCACAGCTAAAAATTGGTCGCTTGCTTTTTGAAAAATTTGAGCTACTTGTGTTAAATATTTTCTAGCTGAGATTTGAGCGATTTCCTTATTTAAATAAGCAAAATTACCAGTATACGGAATCATTTTGGTCATTACTTTAAATAAAGACGTCTTGCCAACACCATTAGCACCAGTAATTAGGGTAGTGCCAGAATGCAAATTTAGCTCATTTTGCTTAAGCAAAAGCTTGTTTTGTCTAATTTGGACTTGTTTTAAAGTGAAAATAGGCTCACTATTAGGTAAGACAAAATGATAATGTCGCTCATGCAATTTTTTATTTTGTTCAAATAAGGCTATTTTTTTGCTAGCATTTAATTCAATAACTTCTTGATTATTTGTAAACTCAAAAAGATGGTCGCAGACAGGTTCATAATCGTCTAAAACGTGGTCGCTTAAGATGATAGTTTTTCCATTGTGAGCTAAAATTGCTAATTTTTTAATCAAAAAAGTACGTGCCTTAGGATCACAACTGGCAAACGGTTCATCCAATAGCAACAAATCCACATCCATAGCTATTAAGACAGCTAAAGCAACTCGTTGCTGTTGGCCACCTGATAGGGTATTAATCTTTTGATCAAGAAGATCGGCAATTTGGGTGAAAGCCGTTGCCTGATCCAGTCGTGCTTGATATTCACCTTCATCTAATTGCAAATTTTCTAAAGCGAAGACAATTTCTTCACGTGGAGTTGGCATTGTGAATTGCTCAGCCGCGTTTTGAAACATCATTGCCGCCTTTTGTCCGTGCAGTTCCACCGTACCTGTCAGTCTCCCTGCATATTTGGGGTATAAACCAGCAATAATTTTAAGCAAGGTAGATTTACCGCAGCCAGTTGGTCCAATTAACAGAGAAAATCCATGGGGAATTTCAATATTTAGATGGTCAATTATAGGTTCTTTTTCATAAGAAAAAGTAAGATTGTTAACGGTTACTTTCATAAGTCTGATTGTACAAGATGCTTTGGGGACTGTCTACAGGTAAAGTTTGTTATAAGTAGAACAAATCATAAATAATACTTAATACTAAATAAAGTTTTGATTTATAATGTAATTATAGTGTTACCATATTTTATTTAATTTAAGGAAGGTGGACATATGGCAGCTGTTGCTTTGGACCAATATCTGGCAAGTGTATTAAAGTCAAATTCAACAGATAAGAATGAAATAAAGTTGGAAGCTGGTAATCCAGATTTTGATCTGTTTACTATCTACCTTGAAAATCATAATACTGGTATTCATCGCTATCGGATGGATGTTTCAACGATTTTATATATTGCTAAGGGTACTGTGACAATTAAGAGTGGTGAAAAGATCATTCAAATGAAGTCTGGGAATGTTTTGCTACTGACTGAAGGTTGCAAGTATGAGATTTTAAGTCAAAAACCTGATACGGTACTGATAAAGTTGAAGTTTAAGCGTGGATTTCTATATCGCAAGTATTTTAAAGATTTTAGCTGTAAGGGAGAACGTGAGGTTAAAGTTATTGAGCAAATCGTTGATAGCTTAGAAAATGAACATGTTCTTTGGCTAAAAAATAATCAAATTACTCGTGCTTCTCAAGTGATGCAACATATTATTGGCGGTTATTTGAATAATGATTTGTTTACTAAAGCTTTAATTCAGGCTGAGTTGACCACTATGTTGATTATTTCAATTAGAACTCAGCGCATGGCAACACCGACTAGTTTGGATAAAACTAAGTTTGAAAAGAAGACCTTAGATAATTACATCGATCTTCATTTTGCCGATGTCTCTTTATCTGACGCTGCAAAATACTTTGGCTTCAATCCTAATTATTTCTCTAATATGGTTAAGGCTAAGACTGGCAAGAGTTTTGTGGATCACGTGGATGATCGAAGAATGCAAGAAGCGCGTGAATTGCTGGCTCAGCCTGATATTTCACTTAGAGAGATTATTGGTCGAGTCGGATATTCGAGTAAGTCTTTCTTTTATAAGAAATTTAATCAATACTACCACATAACACCAGCAGCGATGCGGGCAGAATTGTTTAGACAAGCAAATATAAATTTGAAGTAAAAAAATAATCTGGACGAAAGTTCCAGATTATTTTTTACATATTTTCTAAGCGTTTAATGCGGTCTGCTGTTGGTGGGTGAGTATCAAACAAGTGCGTCAAACCGTGATTGTGGAATGGATTTTCGATATATAATCCAGCACTACTACTATCAGCTACTTTCATTGGTTGGCTATTTTCAATCTTGCGTAAGGCAGAAATTAAGCCTTGCGGATTACGTGTTAATTTAACTGAAGATGCATCAGCTAGGTATTCACGGTTACGCGATAAAGCCATTTGGGCCAAGGATGCAGAAAGTGGACCTAAGATCAAAACGAAGACCAAGGCAACCACTTTAAAAATCATGGCTAAAGCATTACTGTCACGGTCATCGTCGTCATCACTGCGCACGCCGCCCCAGAACCAAAAATTGGACGCCATATTAGAGATAAAAGAAATGACCCCAACTAATACCACGGCAATTGTTGAAAGTAAAATATCGTAGTTTTTCACGTGTGATAATTCATGCCCTAAGACGCCTTCGAGTTCTTCACGATCAAGTAATTCTAAAATTCCTTGAGTAACTGCCACCGCACTATGTTCAGGGTCCCGACCAGTTGCAAAAGCATTGGGACTAGGATCAGGAATAATATAGACCCGTGGCATTGGAACCTGTGCCACCATCGCCATATCTTCTACGATATGCCACAGTTCCGGATTGTCGGCTTCATGAATTTCTTGCGCGTGATTCAAGCTCATAATCATGTTGGCTGGATTTTGCCACATGATGAATAAGTAGACTAAACTACCGATTAAAGCAATAATAACGCCCATTGTTGGACTATTGCTCCAAAGATAACCGATTCCCGCACCAACTAAGCCTAAGATCACCAAAAAGATGAACATAATTAACGCCGTTTTGCGTTTATTACGAGCAATTTGTTGGTAAAGCATGGTTAAACTTCCTTAAAATTAAAACTTAACTTGAGGCACATTCTTTTCTTCACTAGGAGTTTCTAAGTAGTTAATCTTAGTAAAGTGGTGCCACTTGGCAACAATATTTGATGGGAAAGTAAGCAACTTTTGATCATATGTTGCTACAGTTGAATTATAAAGTTGACGAGAGTAAGCGATCTTGTTTTCTGTGTTAGTCAATTCTTCTTGTAGTTTCAAGAAGTTTTGGTTAGCTTTCAAGTCTGGGTAGGCTTCAGCCAAGGCAAAAATTGACTTCAAAGAATCGGTAATTTGGTTAGAAAGCTTCATTGCTTCTTCATGGTTGCCTTGAGGCACGTTGACCAATTGATTACGCAAGTTGGCTACTTCCTCAAAAGTTGATTTTTCATGCTTGGCATAGCCCTTGGTGGTTTCAACCAAGTTAGGGATTAAGTCATTCCGACGCTTAAGTTGAACGTCAATTTGGCTCCAAGCTTCTTCGGCGTAGACTTTTGCTCTTTGCAAACCGTTATAAGTTACGATATAAATAGCCACGATTAAAACAATAATGGCGATAATGATCCAAATTAATGGTGACATAGTTTTTTCCTCCATAAATATTTATTTAATTTTATCGTTTTCGAATTTCTTGGGCAATGAAAAAGAATGCCAAAGCGACATTCTTAACAAAAAATATTAAATTCTGAAGATTAATAGTAATAATCCAACTGCAGTTAAAATAATCAAACCAGCAAATTGCATAATAGTCCATTGAATGAAAAACTTTTTCTTACTTACGCTACCGTGTTGGTTGAAAGTCTTAAGAACTAACATATTAGCCATTGAACCGATAGCGGAACCAAAACCACCAATGTTTGAACCCAAGAATAATGCTTGAGCATAAGTAGTAAATTTACCAACTAAAATGGTTGATGGTACATTGCTCATTACTTGACTAGAGATAATTGAAGCAAAGTAAGTTGAAATTTCAGAATAAACGGTGCCATGAATTAGATTTACGATAACAGGGATTTGTTGGATATCGCTGATGAAGATGAAGAAGCCGGTAAAGGTAAGAAGTAAGGCATAGTCGATTTTGAGCATAATCCTAGGATTAATTGCAAGGGCTAATGCAACCGACGTTAGCATTGGCCAAATAATATCAATGGTCCTAAAAACACCAAAGAAGAAGAAAATAAATACAGCAGTAGTTATCAGTGTCGGACGCCAACTAATTTTGATAGGCTCAGTTTTTTGGACAGGAATTTCTTCTTTAGGAATAAATAGAAAGACTAACCCCATGATTAACATTGAAACTACTAAATAAGGCACAGACCATTCAAAAAACTTTAGTGGACCAACGTTAAAACGGCTGACCAAGAAAATATTGTGCGGATTGCCCCAAGGCGTAAACGCTGCTCCGATGTTTGCGCCCATTCCGATTAAGGTAACAGGTAAAATCTGCGGCAATTTATAACGTTTAGCAATATTTAAATACAATGGGATCAAGGTTAATGCAGTAATGTCATTACCTAAAAACATCCCTGAAATAACAGCCAACAACGAAAACAGCGTGTTCAGCTTACGTGTGTTGTCGGCAATGCTTGTAAGCTTGTATGCCAAAACGTCCAGAACGTGCAAGTATGCATAGATCTGGATAATCGTTAACATCGCGGCAACGGACCATAATGTATGGAAATTAATATCAGAAAACCGCGGTCTGGCAAAAAAAAGACTGACTACTGTAATGATCACAGTAATCTGTAAAATTCTATCTTTAGCAATATTCTTTAAGACGGTCATAAAAGGTCCCCCTTACGTATTACAATCGTCTAAAAACCCTATGTACCATTTTGAGCCTTTTTGTGATTGCATGCAATGATAAATTAAAAAAATATCAAGATTAGCGGCATTTTCGAGCATATTTTTAGTTAGTTGGAACTAGTCGTGCTATACTTAAATAAGTAAGTTAATAAAATTTAGATTGAAACGAGGAAACAAAATGACAGAGAATGCAATTTCAATCAATATTAAACCAGATGCTGCAGAAATTATTAAAAGCAAGATGGATGCAGATCACCAAATTGTTATCTTGGCTTTAGATGATGGTTCAACCAAGTATTCTAAAAAAGGCGGCACTTGTACTATTGGCGACAGCTTCCAGTTTGTAATCCTTGCTGAAAAAGATCCTAAGTATAATATTTCAATCGAAAATAATGCTGGTCTTGACTTGTATACTGCTCAGCCGGAAACAACTTTCTTTGAACCAGGTCTAGTGGTAAATGCGCGCAACTCAACTTTGAGTTTATCTTCAGACAGCGGCATTATTGATGGTGGGATGACCATTACCCAATATGAACCTGAAGCAATTACTGCTGATGATCTAAAAAACGGCGGTCAATGTTAAAAAATAAAATTAATCATAGGGACGAGGGAATGACCTCGTCCTTTTTTAGTATAGAATTAAGAAAGTGATTTCAATGGAAGGGGGGAAGAACAATGACTTTTGTCAAAGAAATAAAAGCAGGTAGTCGTGAATTTTGCCAAAATTGGCTGCGGTATTTGCTACTTTTTATAGGATTAAGTTTATTTAATCAATTTATTGTTATTCCACTTTTTCGCTATATTACAACCTTTGTTTTGCAGGCTAGTGCTATTCCGTTCGTATCTTATCAAAATGTAGTGACGATCATTACGACGCATACGGTTGCCTTTTTAATTTTGATAATTGAGTTGCTGCTTTTATTAGTAATCTTGTATGCGCAATTAGCTTATTTACTTCATGGCGTTTGGGATATTAAGCATCAGGTTTTTACGTGGAAAAATAGTTTTATTCAAACTTGGCAAAATATCAAAAAAATTCGTTTAGGCACGCTTTTTATTTTGATGCTCTATTTTTTATTGGTAGTACCGTTAGCCGATGTCATCTTTAGAACACCACTTTTAAGCAAAGTGCAGATTTCAGAATTTATCTTGGATTATCTGACGAGAACGCCAATCTTGTTAGCCGTTTTGATTGCGTTTTATTTAGCCGCTTTGATCCTTGGTGCAAGGCTAGTATTTGTTTTACCCATCATCGTTTTTGACCACTTAAAGTCGGCGCAAGCAGTAAAAAGAAGTTGGCGATTAACGGCGCACTACCGTTGGCGGACGATTTGCTGGAGGATTATTGTTTTAGCCGTTTTATCTGCAGCAGTCATGACAATTTTCTATTTAGCAATGTATTGCCTGCAGCTATTAGTTGATTTATTACCTGGGAAATGTCCGTTAATTGTAGCCATTATCAATCTTTCGCTTGTTCAAATTATTAGTGAAGTAGCGTTAGTCTATGTTAGTGTACTGGGCTTATCTATTATTTTGAAAGCCTTAAGGCAAGAAAAGATAAGTCAAACAGGTAAAACTAAAAAGATAATTCTAAGTACATTAGTTGTGTTTGTACTAGTAATGATTAATGCAATATCCACCAATTATTTATATTTGACTAGTGTAAATGCTAAAGCGCCAGTAATTATTTCTCATCGCGGCGTTGATGATAAAAATGGCGTACAAAACACGTTACAGTCATTAAGAAAAACGGCTAAAGAAAAGCCGGACTACGTTGAAATTGATGTTCATGAAACTAAGGATAAAAAATTTATCGTAATTCATGATGAGAATTTATTGAAGCTAACGGGAGTTAATAAAGCCCCGAATGATTTAACTTTACGGCAATTAGAAAAGTTAACTGCCAAAGAAGACGGCTATCATGCTAAGTTAGTTAGCTTTGATCAATATCTTGAGGAAGCCAAAAGACTGCATCAAAAATTGCTAATTGAAATTAAAACGACGGCTAAAGATTCGAAGAAAATGCTGCAGCGCTTTAATCAAAAATATGGCAAAACGATTCTTAAAAATGCGTATCAAGTACAATCACTCGACTATCGCGTGGTTGAAGGACTGCACTTAATTAATCCACGTTTGGTTGTCTTTTACATTCAACCTTATAATTTTACTTATCCGCAAAGTGTTGCTAGTGGATATTCAATGGAATATTCTACCTTGAATTCAGACTTTATTTGGCAAGCCCATTTGCAGGATCGTCCTGTTTATGCCTGGACAGTTAATGACGAAAAATTAATGAAGAAGATGATGTATCAACAAGTTGATGGCTTAATTACTGATCGAGTTGATTTAGCTAAAAAGGCAATTAAAAGTTTCCAAAAGGATGCTAGTTATGCTACGCGAATCTTAAATTATATTGTTGTCCTGCATCTGCCGAAAAATTTTGAATCTGCATGAAGACTTGATCTGAAGGGCTGGACATGGTAAACTATACTAGATTTTCGAAAATCTGAAAGGAAGTATAGCATATGCGTAAAGGTGAAAATTACAACACTGGTTGTGAACCAAACCAAAGACCTAAGAACAAGAGAAACGCAAAGAAGCGTGTTGCTCACGTAGCAGCAGTTGTTGCTTTCTTGAACAAGGCCGCAAAAGACGAAAACAAGTAGTCTTTAATAATATTGAAATAAAAGCTAGGAGCTGACGCTTCTAGCTTTTTTTGTGCTTACTGAAAAAATTAATTTAGCACATGGACATAAAAAGATTTTTGAATATAATTTAACTTAGGTTTTTATAGATAATATATAGGATATAGATAGTTAGATATATGAATAAGAATAATAAATACAATATTTTGATCTATTTAGATCTCGTTGCAGCAATACTTTTTCCAGTAATTGCTGTTTTTCAAGTGGAAGAATATTCGGCAAATATAGTCAATGGCTTATTTTTAATTCTAATTTTAGCTATTATGACGGGATTATTGTTGCCTAATATAATGGTTAGCTGGCTGATAATTTTGTTAACGACGATTGCAGCGGGCTTTTTAGTGCTGGGATATGTTGTAATTCCTACAGAAGCAAAGTGGTTTTTAGTGGTAGCTTTTCCGATAGAGGCAGGGCTTTTAACGGTGTTGCGCTATTATGTCCTAGATTGGCGTTTTATTAGTAAAAATCGGCAAGATATTCGCAATTACCTTAAACGCTACAATGGCACTCTAAAAATGCATACATGTTACACTGCTAATAAAATTTATTCAAAAGTAATTAGTAATATTAAAGAACGGCCACAATTACATTTATGGATGCATGTATCATGTATCAATGTTGCGTTGGGCTAACCACGAACAGTTTGCTCAACTTCATCCAGAAGAGCACGGACAGTATTTAGAAAAATTAGCTGATATCTTAAAAAAGAGAAGATTAGCAGCTGAGGAACTCTTTTATTTAGGAGATGCCACTTTTTTTATTATTTCGCCTGAATTAAGAGATGACATTATCAAGCAGATTAATCAGGAGACAATTGCGGAATTAAAAAAAGTGCAAGATGATCTTCCCGGAGGCCTGAAATGGACGAGTCAGCGAATTGATGAAACAAACGTGGATCGTTTTACAGATCCAAATGTGATTGTAAAACATTTGGACCGCGAATTGGAAACTGACTTAATTGTTGAATATTTAAAGGCTGAAGCAAATGACTAATTGGTTTTATTTCTTAGCTTTAAGCATTTCAGGCATCTTTTTACTTGCTTTCATAGTTATGTTTATTTGTGCGTTTGTCATTTACTTTAATGTTGAAAATACGGTAATCAATAAAAAAGGAAAAAAGACGAAAAATGAGTGAAGCATTACAAATTTTAACGTTAATCTCGATTTGGCTTTCTTTGTTGATGTCTCTAGTTACCTTAAGTGGTGCAGTTTTCTTTTGGTTAAAGCACAGCAAGCTCTTAGTTAAAATCACGCCACTTAAGCGTTACCCAAAAGTTACGTTAGTTGTACCAGCTCATAATGAAGAATTAGTTATTAGTAAAACTACGCAGGCAATTTTAAATTTGAATTATCCGGCTGATAAGTTACAAATTTTAATCTATGCTGATAATTGTACTGATGATACTGCTAAAATTGCCCGGGAAATAATCAAGCAATATCCTGAACGGGAAATCAATGTTCAAGTAATTGAACGAACAGGTAGTGGTGGCAAAGCTGGTGTATTAAATGATGCTTTGAAGATTGCCCAAGGAGAATACCTTGGTGTATATGATGCAGATGCCATGCCAGAAGAAAATGCTTTGTATTTTTTAATTAAAAAGATTTTGGAAAATCCGGTGAGATATAAGGCTGCTTTTGGTCGCAATAAGACGAGAAATGCGCGGCAGAATTTTTTAACTAAGTGTATCAATCAGGAAATTGTTGTTACCCAGCGAATTCAACACTGCGGTATCTGGCAATTATTTAAGATTGGTCGTATTCCAGGGACTAACTTTATTATTAATACTGATTATGTCAGATCAATTGGCGGCTGGCGCAATGGCGCTTTGACCGAAGATACTGATATTTCTTTTAAAATTATGGGCTCAGGTAGTTTGATTGCCTTAGCCTATAATTCTGAAGCCTTCCAGCAAGAACCAGAACGCTTAAAAGATTATTATTTCCAGCGCTTGCGTTGGGCTAAAGGTAACTATGAAGTAGTGATCAATAATTTTTGCCATCTTTTTGATAAAAGCAACTGGCGGGTTAAATTAGAGACTGTCTATTATTCCTGCACTTTTTTCTGGTTTAATTTGGCGATTGTTTTATCAGATCTGATCTTTTTTTCTAATTTGATTGCCTTAATCGTCCATTTTTGGAATCCTGCAGTAGTAATACCATTTACAATTTCGCGGAGTAATATTTTATTAGCTCAAATTCTGCTCTTTAATTGGCTATTGATGGTTTTGCTTTATATTTTGCAAATTAACCTAGCGATGACTAAGCAATATGGGCAGGCAACTGACGAACAGATTTGGCTAGCCTTAGCATCATATTTTACTTATTCGCAATTGTTCATCATTGTATCAATTCATGCGGTTACTTCAGTAATGCTAGATCGCGTTTTTCATCGTGATAGTACTAAATGGGTTAAGACTAAGAGATTTGCGGATTAGGTGATGAGATGAAAAAAAGATGGATGCTACTAGGATTTTTACTCGTAACGATTGCATTTACCGGTATTATGATCTATATCAGAGCAGATAATAATTCAGCGGTGCGTAATTTTTTCTACATTCTTGGCATAAAAATTATGTAGTTGAAGAAGAGAATCTTGCCTATATTAATACCACGCCTAAGCAGGAAAAAGTGACGGTTTTATCTGAAGGCCAAGGATATGGGATGTTTATTGCGGCGCATGATCCAGCAGTTAAAGAAAGCAACTTTGCTAAGCTAGTGCAGTATTATTTAAAACACCGGGATCGTAATACGCAATTGATGGCTTGGCGGCAAACAAAGAAAAATGGAAAATGGAGCAGTGAACGCAATAGCGCTACTGATGGGGACTTATTTATTGCTAAAGCTTTGTTTTTAGCGGCTAAAAGATGGAAAAATCCAGCATATCAGCGGCAAGGGCAAAAATTAATTGCCGATATTTTGTGTTATGAATATAATCCGACCACACAGGCGTTAACGGTCGGTAACTGGGCAGATTCTAAGTCGAAGTATTATAATTTATTGCGAACATCTGATGTGTTACCTACAATGTTTGATAAATTTTATCAAGAAAGTGATGATTCACGCTGGTTAGTAATTAAAAAGTCGATGCTTAAGCGGCTTAATCAGTTAAGTCATCAACATAAGAGCGGTTTAGTGCCAGATTTTGCATGGTTGACAACAAAAAATGCTAAACCAGTCAAAGGAAAAATTACTGCTAGTGAGTATGATGGTGATTATTATGCTAATGCTTGCCGAGTGCCAATGAATCTTGCTACTAGTAAGGAAAAGTTGGCGAAAAATACTTTACATAGATTGCTTAAATTTTTTAGCAAGCAAAATACAATTACAGCAGGCTATACTTTAAAAGGCAAGCCGGTCAATAATTATCAATCAGCTAGCTTTAGCGCGCCAATTTATATTGCGGTGAATGAAAATCGCAATCAAGGCTATGATAATTTGTTTGCTTCGCAGCAATATATTTTTGCTAAAAAATTACCTAAAAATAATTACTATGATGCAGTACTAACGACGATGGCAACGATACTGACACCGGCGCGTAGATTTTAAGAGGCAAAGGCCTCTTTTTATTTGCATTGAAAATCAATCTTTGATAACATAGTAAAAATTTTAAGAAAAATGAGGAGGATAAAAAATGGGATTAAATGCATATATTCAAGGATTTAATAGTTTAGAGTCAATTGATCGAGCACCGGGCTACTTCAAGTATCATCACCACTCAGTAGCTGATCACTGCTTTAGAACCGCAGAATTAGCACAAATGATGGGTGACATCGAAGAAGTTCACGGCGGCAAAAAGATTAACTGGAAGGCACTTTATGAAAAGAGCTTGAATCACGACTATACTGAACGCTTTATTGGTGATATCAAGACACCGGTTAAGTACGCAACTCCTCAATTAAGAAAGATGATTGGCGACGTTGAGGAAACCATGACTACCAAGTTTATCAAGGATGAGATTCCAGAAGAATTTCAAGAAATTTATACTAAACGTCTCTCAGAAGGCAAAGATGATACTTTAGAGGGTAAAATTTTATCAATCTGTGATAAATTAGATTTGTTATATGAAGCTTATGGAGAAATCGAATTAGGTAATCCTAACCCGGTTTATATGCAAATGTTCAAGGAAAGTCTTGAAACGATCAAGAAGTTCGACGATTTAGTTTGCGTACAATACTTTATTAAGAAAATTTTGCCAGATCTTTTTAAAGGTGATTTCGCGGGAAAGGATAAGATGCAACGAATAGCTTTTAGCATTCTATTGTTAGGGGATGATTAGGTGAAATTTCAATGTAGTTCATGCGGGCTGCGCATGGACTCTTTGCATTTTAAGCAAGAGGGGTTAATGAATCCTAAGTTGACCAGTATTTGCGACATTTGTATCACGCGCAACCTGAATCCGGAAGATTACGCAAATGATGCGGTCGCAACTTTTGCTCAAAGCTTGCTTTACACGTTTGTCGGTGCAAAGAAACAAGATCAATCAGGTTTTATTGTGAAAAATAAAAAGGACCGTAAAAGATACGAGGCTTTTTTGCAAGACTACGATGGCAACGAGATTGCTAGGTCACAGATTAAACGGAGTGATTTGAACATTGCCATTATTAAAAGTGAAGATGGCAAGCTGGGATATGTGCCCGATCAAGGCGTTACTTTTGCCCAAAATTTAGAAAAGTTAGGTCTGGAAGTCAATTTTCAATTAAATGAAGTGGATTTTATCGACCGTGAACGTATTCGAGCTAAGTATAAATATCGCTGTCAATATTGTGGCAGACGTGGCCGCAGCGTAGATCATAAGGATCCAGTATCGCTTAGCCACAATAATGATTTGAATAATCTAACTCTGTCATGCGCTGAATGCAACCGAATTAAGTCAGATATGCCTTATCAGCTCTTTATTAAGTTAAATAATGGGATTGTAGATATTAATAAAAAACTGGTCAAATATGAGAATGCCCTTGGTACGTTGAAGGAAGAATTTGAGCATCGTCGTCGCTATTTGGCTGCGCAAGTACACCTTAAAGGTGTAATCAATGATCCTGAATTAAATGCAATTAGAAAACAAAACAAGAGCTTACAGGATGCAATTGATAGTCTGCAGAGTGATTATGATGATTTGCGTCTAACCCGGAAGACTTATTTTGATACTGGTTGGAAATTGGCTCGAATCAAGGAAAAGAAAGATATTATTTAAAAAAACGTCATTTTTGTAAATTGAAGCAAATAGCGGCTTTGAATTTACAAAAAATGGCGTTTTTTGATCTTAAAGCAAATATGAACCCCATCTTACAGGTTCCTTAACTGTTGGCTGAATTAAAAAGTAGACTAATACAATCCAACCAATGGTAGGGATGAAGTTAATCCAGTACCAGTAGCCGCTTTTATTAATATCATGCAGCCGACGGATTGCTAAACCTAACCCACAAAGGAAAAAGTAGACTTCGAATATTATAACTATGGCAATCGCTATGAAAAATGATGGGTCATATTCCATTGGGACACTACTGTTAACAAACATTAGCTGTAAACTAGTAGTGACTATGAGATACCAAGTAGGCACTAGACTTAAAACGACTAGAATGGCAAAACCAATCCAGTAAGTTCTCCGACTGGTTCGAGCATTCCAAGTAAATGGACGTAAAAAAGTTTCTTTCAAGATTTGCTTCCAGTTTGATTGGGGAACTGGATCAGGATCGACAGGTTCATGATATTCTTGGTTATAGTACGCAGTCATATATGTACTCCTCCTTTTTTGGTAAAAAAATAAGCTTGAATTTAAATCCAAGCTTATCATTTTTAATTTGATTTTAGAAGATTAAAATTCATTATTTCTAAAATTGCTCAAGAACTTTTGCGTCTTTTCGTTCTTAGGATGATCAAATATTTCTTCAGGTGAACCTTGCTCAGTAATCACGCCATCACTGATGAACAATACTCGGTCAGAAATACTCTTAGCAAAGCCCATTTCGTGGGTAACAATCACCATTGTTAAACCAGTCGTAGCGAGCTTTTGCATAACTTCTAGTACTTCGCCAACCATTTCTGGGTCAAGGGCACTAGTTGGTTCGTCGAACAATAAAACTTCTGGATTCATTGAAATCGCACGGGCAATAGCAACACGCTGTTGTTGACCACCAGATAATTGTTGTGGTTTAGCCTTGATAAATGGATCCATACCAACCTTTTTAAGGTTCTCCATAGCAATCTTACGTGCTTCGTCTTTTGAACGCTTGAGGACCAATTCTTGGCCAATCATGCAGTTTTCCAAGACGTTTTTGTTCTCAAATAAATCAAATTGCTGGAATACCATGCCGACCTTGGATCTAAAGGTATTACGGTTGTAACCAGGTGCCAAAATGTTTTCACCGTGGAAATCGATCTCGCCACCAGTAGGTTCTTCGAGCAAGTTGATGCAGCGAAGGGTAGTAGACTTACCACCACCAGAAGGACCAATGATCGTTACGATTTCGCCTTTATTGATGTCAAAGGAAATATCCTTTAATACTTGGTGATTTCCATAAGACTTTTGCATGTGCTTTAAGCTTAAAATTACTTCGTTTGATTCAGTCATTAATTGTTTGCCTCCGCATCTTTTGGAGTACCAACTTGAACTTGGTTAGCCATCAAGTTGTAATTCTTGTTACCTTCAAGTCTCTTTTCGATAAAGTTGAAGATTCTAGTAATAGTAAAGGTTAAGATCAAGTAAATTGCAGAAATCATTAAGTAAGTTGGGAAGAACTTGAATGATTGACTGGCAATAGTTGTACCAACAAAGAACAATTCTGAAACTGAGATAATACTCAATACTGAAGTATCCTTAATGTTAACGATAAATTCGTTGGTGATTGATGGTAAACAGTTTCTAATAGCTTGAGGCAAGATGATATGCCACATTCTTTGGTTGTGGGTCATACCAAGTGCACTAGCTGCTTCGAATTGACCTTCTGGAGTTGAAATAATACCACCACGGATAACCTCAGCTAAGTAAGCACCAGTGTTAATTGACACAATAATCAAAGCAGCTACAGTTCTATTTAAATTCAAGTGCCAGAATTGGGCAATACCATAGTAGATTACGGCTGCTTGAACCATCATTGGTGTACCGCGGAAGATTTCTACATAAACAGATAATAACCACTTAACTACGTTCAAAGTCCAACGCTTGCCGCGAGTAGTTGGAGTAGGAATGGTACGAATAATTCCTACAAGCAAGCCGATAAAGAAACCAACAATGGTACCAACTAAAGCTAAAAGCAAGGTCATGCCAATACCTGACATAATCATGCCACCATATTGCTTCCAAGTAGTAACTAGCCAGTTTTCTTTCTTAGTTTCGTTACCAGCCTTAGGTTGTTCCTTGATGGCTTGTGACATTAATTGATCACGCTTTTTATTAGAAATAGTTCTTAAAGTAGCGTTAACTTCATTTAAAAGCTTGGTATTACCCTTTTTAACCCCGATACTAGTTACGGAATCGTCATGGTCAACTTTGAAGCCAGCCATTTTGTTTAAGTTAACTGCAATAATGTTAGGGTTAACGTTGTGGTAACTTTCAAATTCAATATCTTCAGCAACATAACCATCAATGGTGCCAGAAGCTAAACTTTGACGCATGGCTGAAAAGTCACGCATAGCTGGTTCTCTTTTAGCACCTTTTAATTGCTTGATTAAATCGTAGTGTAAAGTTCCTTGTTGTGCGGTTAACTTGGCACCTTTGAAATCAGTCAACTTCTTAGCATTAGAATATTTACTTGCCTTATTAGTAATTACGACGAAAGTACTTTTACGATAAGGTTCTGAGAAATTAATTGCCTTGCGTCTTTCGGCAGTAGGAGACATACCAGCAATAATTAAGTCAATTTTACCTGAAGTTAAAGCTGGTAAAAGGCCATCCCATTGAGTCTTTTCTACGATTACTTTTTTGTGTAGTCGTTTACCGATGATCTTGGCAATTTGAACATCATAACCATTAGCATAGGAGTTAGAACCATCAATTGGAACAGCTCCATTAGCTTTGGTTGGCTGAGTCCAGTTGTATGGAGGATAGTTTGCCTCCATACCTATCTTTAACGTGCCAGAATCTTTCTTAGCAGCTTGAGTCTGATTGCTACTAAGAGAAAAACCGATAAATAAACTGAGTAGGACAGACATTATTACAGCCATCCATCTAAATCTTGACTTCAATTATAAAACCTCCAAAAATAGTTTTAACATAAAGCCAACACAATAAAGAGTAAACAAAAACCTCGCTCTTCCAAAGAATTGCGAGGGTCATAATCATCAGTGTTTAAACCAAATCTTATAGCGCTCCCTGGGGACTAACCAGGACAGTCTATAGAATATTCTTCTATAGCCCAACAGATTAACACGCGAATATTAAATCTATTTCGGCGGCAACCCTAAGTTAACTATCATTGTTTTCGCGAACTCAAACTTAACTTGTGATTGTCGCAACCTCTATTGCATTGGAAAAATATTTAACTAATGAAGAATACTAGAAGAAAAAGTTAAATTTGTCAAGCCCAACCATTATTAGTTTCATAATTTCTCTTTTTCATATCAGAAACATAAGGATTTCCTGCTACATAAAAACGTAATTTTTTGTTAGCCCAAACGGGATCAGATTGATTGATACCAACACGCGCTGCAGCAATTATTTCCTGGGGAATTTTTTTATGACGATCATCAAGATCAATGGCGAAAGGGGAGTCTGATAAAAAGTGCAAATTCCAATTTTTATCATGAATACCAAAAGCTTGCATCATTTTTGCGGGACCATTAGTCAAAAGAAAGCCATCTTTACCATGACGGTTCTTGATCATGGTCTCAATTCCTAAAGTGGGATCGATTGCACGGATTAAAACCCCCTGTGGTTCATTCTGAACCCTAGTGGCAACATCAAAGAAGAAATATTGACGTTGCGCGTAGATATAGATCGTTCCGCCTTTGCCGTAAAGTCCTTCATTCGCTGGGCTACGACGACCGCCATAAGAATGTGCAGCGCGATCCTTTTTACCCATATATGCTTCTGCTTCCACGATATAGCCGCCTAATTTTTCTTGACCATTATCAAAAGTAAGCATTCGCCCAATTAGGTCTTTTGCAATATAATCGGTAGTGTTAGTAGAAAAATAAGTTGAATAATTCATTTTTGACCTTTCTAGAAAAGAGATAAAAAATAATGACAGAAATTAAATTAGTTCGAATTTATGACCATGAGCAACCTGCTGGTTATCGGATTTTAGTTGACCGTTTATGGCCACGGGGAATGAGCAAAGTTAAGGCCGATTTAGCTGAATGGGATAAACAAATTGGCCCTAGTAAGGAATTGCGTCAGTGGTTTAATCATGAAGATGAAAAATTCCCTGAGTTTAAGCAAAAGTATATTGAAGAACTTAATCATAATGATTATACAGCGGAATTTTTGCAAGATGTAAAGAAGCATTTGGCTAAAGAAGATGTTCTTTTCTTATTTGGTGCCAAAAATAAAGAGCACAACCAAGCAGTTGTACTCAAAGAATATGTATTAAATACGCTAAACAGTTAAATATGTTTGTGACCGTGTTTTTTAACTTTCCAAAAGTGGAAGAGAATTGTCAAAATTAAGATCGCAAAGACAATAATTGCAAAAACGGTGTTTGGCAACTCAAATCTCAATGGTGGCAGAGCTAGCAGCAATTTTAAAGCGATGATTCCTATCAATAAGTAAGCCATTGGCTGCAATTCTGGAATAATATCCATTAATTTAATGATAATTTCGGCAACTCCTCTCATACAGAGAATACCGATCATGCCACCGATTAAAACAACAACGGGATTATCAGACACGGCTAAAGCAGCTAAAACAGAATCAATTGAAAAGACGATATCCATTGATTCAATTGAAATAACCGTACGCCAGAAAAGAGATAGTACATGTCTCTTTTTCTTTTTGCCTTTGTGGTGAGCTGCTTCGCGCTCTTCTTTTTCTTTCTCATGTTCGGCAGCTTGTTTAGGGTGGCGTTGATCATAGAAGAATTTAAAGGCTAGGTAAAAAAGATAAATACTACCAGCTAATTTAATCTCCCAAAAGTTGATCAGATAAGTCCCGATTCCGATAACAATAAAGCGGAATAAATAAGCACCCCACAAGCCATAAACCAAGGACTTGCGTTGTTCAGCTTTATTAGGTAGCACCTGTGTCTGTGCGGCCAAAACGACAGCATTGTCGACTGATAACAAGCATTCCATCAAGATTAAAGTCAGAATGATCATCCAGTCTTTGCCACTGGTTAGGACATGTAACCAGTTATTGCCGTCAAAAAAGGGTGCATATAGTTTAAGAATTGACATGTAACTGCTTCTTTTCTAATTTAATTAATCTGATTTTTTCTTTTTGTCCCAGACGATAAGTCCCAACTTTATTGTTGGATAAAATAACTCTTTGGTCAGGAATAAAAATCAAAACAGGGTTTAATGCTACGGCGTGTGCAACTGAGCGAGAAGATGTGGCTTCGGCTAGTGAATTGGCGACGTCACCATAAGTTAACGTCACACCATAAGGAATATGCTGGACAACGGCTAATACCTTTCGTTGAAATTCAGTGCCGAATTCCGAAATATCAATAGGAACATCAAAATTCTTTCTGATACCAGCAAAATATTCCTTTAATTGTTTGATATAAGGTGCCATCTTTTTAGGGTCCCGCACCAACATGCGGTGAGGGTAGAAGCTAAAAATAGGTGAAACAGTTTCATCTCCTTTAAGTCCGACGTAAGTTAGGCCGGCTTCTGAAGCTGTTAAAAAGTAGGTCCATGGCTCAATTGTAACGTAATCATAGTAAAAAAACTCTGTCATGTGTAACACCTTTATTAAAAATAATTAGTCTAAGAATAACAAACTAGGAAAGTTAATTCAAATTCTGGAATGCTGTTAATGCATCCCCAATTATTTGCGTGACACCAGGGGTAGGAATTTCTGTCTTGTTGATAGAGTAAATTTTGGCGTCTTCTTTGCGATAAGCCAAGAGCTGGGCAAAAGGATAAACTACAAAACTCGTTCCACAAATGATGATCAAGTCTGATTTTTGCATTATTTCAACGGACTGGTTTAATACTTTCGGATCAATGCTTTCGCCGTATAACACAATACCGGGGCGAATAATTCCGCCACAATCTTTGTGTAAATAGCTTTTAGCATATTCTTCATAAGAAACACGTTGATGACATTTAGTACAATAAATATTATATAAATTGCCATGAAATTCTGTTACATGTTGATTGCCAGCCTTAGTATCCAAAGTATCGATATTTTGGGTAATTAAATTACCTTTTTCATTACAAAAATGGGCGATTTTTTCATGGATTAAGTTTGGTTTAGCAGTAGGAAAGTACATGTTGTTCATGACAAATTCATGGAAAAATTCAGGTCGATTGAATAGCGTACTATCGCTCAGAATAGTTTCGGGACTTTCTTGCACGCCATCATAGATTCCGTTTTTAGAGCGGTAGTCAGGGATACCTGAATGGGTAGAAACACCAGCTCCAGTTAAGAATACAATATGTTGGGCATTATTAATATCTGTTTGTAATTCTGCTAAATCCATCATATAATGTCACCCTCCGTGAAAGTCATTACTTTAATTATAAATCATTGTTTTGTTATAATGAGTAAAATAACTAAATTGAGGGGATTTTTATGAAATATATGACGTATTTTTATGTAGCAATTGATATTTTATTAGTAGTTTATGCTTGTTATAGTTGGTATTGGCAAGCTAAAGTTGATTTTCGTGGTCGCTATCGTATCTCCTCAGTTGTTTGGGCGCTAATTTTTATCTGGCTGGGCTTTACATGGAATTACATTGAAAAAGGTGATCCAGGCCTGAGCGTCTTCTTGGCTCTTTTTATCTTAATTAGTATTGTCGATGGTTTTTCAGGATTTAGTAAAAAGCGGATGGTCGTTTCAGGCTACTTCAAGCGTACAGTTAAGTATGATGATTTAGCCAGCGTTACTTTAATCCAGATCCCCAACCAAGAGAAGCCATTAGTGATGGCGATTTTTCGAACTAGCGATGGTAAGGCTTATATGATGCGCTTTAATAATGAAGTTAATAGCGTAATTAAGCAATTACAAGAATATGCTGGTCGAGAAATTCCTGTCGAAGTTCAATCAATGATGTAATTACAAAATTGGAGAAAGCATTCGCGAGAATGCCTGCAAAGTCCGCAATGCGCGACTTTGCTTTTTTATTTCTTCCTTAGTTAGTAAATGCGAGTGTTTCATATCTTCTTCAAAAGCTGCCACCATTTTCTGGTTGAACTTTTTATCATAAAAAACGGCATTATCTTCAAAGTTTAAGTTGTAAGAACGGAAATCTTGATTCATTGAACCAACTGAAGAAAAATGGTCGTCGACAATCGTCGTTTTGGCATGTAAAAAGCCATCTTCGTAGATATAAATTTTGACACCCAAGCGAGTTAATTCGTTGGCATACCACTGTGTGGCGCGATAAATAAAGGGGTGGTCTGGCTTACATGGGATCATAATTCGTACGTCAACACCCGATGAGGCAATTGTTTGCCACGTAGCAAAAACGGCATCATCAGGGATTAAGTATGGTGTTTGAATCCATAACCGTTTGCGTGCCAAAAGCATTAGCCGCATCATACCGTTACGCATATATGGTGCATAACGATCAGGCCCATCTGAAATGATTTGCGTTGCAACGTCGCCTTCGTGGATGTTTTTTTCATCAAGATCAGGAAATAGAGTGGAATTGAAACGGATGAGCTGTTGATTATTAGTGATAGAGGCGTTCCAGTCCATGACGAAACGCTCTTGCAAAAGCAGAGAGGCAGAACCAACAATTCTTACCTGACTATCACGCCAATGACCAAACTTCTTTTTTTTGCCTAAATATTGATCACCAATATTAAAACCGCCAGTCCAAGAAATTCGCCCGTCGATGACAACAATCTTGCGGTGCAAGTGGTAGTTAATGCGGTAACGGGTGATCATGTTGCGTGAAGTGACAAAAGGCAAAACTTCCCCGCCAGCTGCCCGCAATTGATCGAACCATGCTTTAGTAGCTCCCATTGAACCCCAGGCATCATAAATTACGCGTACTTTAACTCCTTGTTTTGCTTTTTTAATCAATAGTTGCAAAACACGATTGCCGATATTGTCGCTATAAAAAGTGTAGAACTCAACATTGATTATTTCCTTAGCTCGTACCATGTCCTTAAGCATGTCATGAAAGAAGGTTTCACCTTCGGTATAGAGCTTGACCTGATTATTTTTAGTTAGGGGAGCTTCTTGTTGGTGGTTAAAAAAGTTAATTGCTATATTACCAGCCTTTGAAGTGTCAGAAGGACTAGTATTTTTAGGTGCTTTAGCAATCGATTTTTGAACATTTCTCAAGCCAATGTGTTTTTGCTTATTGATGGCAAAAATATTTTCCTGGGAAATACCCCGACCAAAGAAGGCATAAAGAGTGATCCCGACTACTGGTAATACTAACAGGATGATTAACCAAGCCCAAGTGGTTGAAACGGATCTTCTACGGTGGAAGACAACGTAGAAGGCTAAGATTGTGTTGGTAATGATAATGATTCTAACAAAGTCATGCCACCAGATCATAAACTCCTCCAAAATTAAACTACTTTTTTAATTTAAGAAACTTGTCAATAATATCGATTACAAACGGATTGTCATGCATCCAACTATGTTCGGCGTCATCTTTACCGCGTACTTCTACTTCTTGATAAAAATGTGCCTTTGGGGCAAGGATATAGCGAATGCTTTTTGCGGAAACAACAGAGATGAATTTATCAGTATTTGTGTTATCTAAAACGTTGCCATAAATATTCAAGACCGAGATATCAGGATTGAATTTGCGCCGATTAAAAAACAAATAAAGGTAGTGCGGGTTCATGACACTAGGCCGACCACTTTCGGTCAAATAGTTGACGTTGGGGATATCGCCCAAGTAAGTGACCCCGTCAAAAGGACCAGCGATAAAGGCACATTTTTTTAAATGTGGGAACGTTTTGCTGCGGTAGTGCTTCATTTCCGTGCGAATAATACATGGACAGGCTAATGAATGAGCGACTGCAATATAGTTTTTAAAACCATATCTTTTAGCTAAAAAGGGCAGGACGAAGTTGAGATAATAGTCGATGCCATAGATACCGACTATTCGCTGGCGAAAAGCAACCTGCACGATAGGATGCTTGTCACTAGTCCAAGTTCCTTCTAATTTGAAATTTCCTAATAAATCAACGGTTACCTTTAAAAACTTGGGATTGCCCTTGTCATGAGTAGCGTGTTTCACCATCACGCGAGTGGTATAATCACCGCCGCGAAAGCCATGGAAATAAATAATGGGTACTTGTTTTAGATCGCTTTTTTCAATGTTTGCCTTATTTTCAATATGGCGCTTGTGTAATTTGAGGAAAATTCGCGTGGGAGCGAAGGTGGCCATCAGCCCCAAAGAAATCATGTTAAACATGCTAGGTTCTTCTTGGAGGTCATGTTTATGATCTTTTTCAACTTCTTCAGCATATTTTTTTGTGTTGAAAAACATTTTTACCACCTTCTCTTTCTTTTTTCCTATAATAAAAGTTATGCAATAAGTATATTTTACCATTGGGTAAAGATTTTGGAATTTTAGAGGTAGAAATGAAGTTTTATGCAGTCAAAAAAGGACGTACTCCGGGAATATATCGGACTTGGGATGCAGCCAAAGAACAAGTTGATGGCTTCTCTGGCGCTGAATATAAGTCATTTGAACAAATTACCGATGCTACAGATTACTTAGATTGGAATGCCCAAACTCAGAGCGATGTCCTGCAAAAAGGTGAAGATAATTTACAAAACGCCGTAAAAAGGGTGCAACAAAAGAGTCAAGAAATAAAAAAAGCACCGCGAAAAAAGGCGAAGCAGTATAACCATGTTAATAGCAATCCTGCTGACTTCTTTGCGGTGACTTATACTGATGGTGGCACGCGCAATACTGGTGTTTATAAGGGCGGTCACGTTAAAAAGACCGATAAAGCAGCCTGGGCTTATTTAATTGAATGGGATGACCAGAAAGTTCATGGCTCCGGTGGTGAATATGGTGCTACTAACAATAAGATGGAGCAGACAGCATTGATTAATGCACTAAAAAAGCTGCTTGAGCTTGGTTTTAACGATAAACATCTATTATTTGTTCTTGATTCGCAGTATGTGTTGAATGCGATTAATAAGCATTGGCTACAAGGCTGGAAAAAACGTGGTTGGAGACGTTCTTCTGGACCATTGGCTAATGTGGCGGAATGGCAGGAATTAGATCGGTTATTAAAGGAATTTCCTGATAGTACGTTTGAATGGACGAAAGGTCACGCTAATAATCGCGGTAATGAATTTGTCGATCATGAATTGAACCGTTATATGGATCAAAAAATGTAAGAAAAAAAGGCTACACTGTAGCCTTTTTTAATTTAAAATAACACCGCCGAACAAACCACTAAAGAACTTAACGATTTGATCCCACAAATTTTGTAACCAGTTGCGGTTTTCTTGGGTATTAAATTTATTGAAGATATTTTTAGCTCCATTTTGAATCTGACTGGATAATTTCGAAGCCTGTTGCTTGAAGTTACCGTCCTTCAATGCCCCTGAATCACGAATTTCAATTAGAAGATTGACAATTTGATTTTTTTGATTGTTGTTGATGGTGTCACCTAAGTGGTTAATATTAATTTGATTGTTGACAATGTCGCGAATTTGACTGTCGGTAATGTTTTGCCCTTGTTTAGCCATCTCATTCTTGGCACCGGCAACCGCATTGTTCAATTGAGCATCTGAATAACCTTTTTTGTTTTTATTATCTTGGGTAATCCCAGACAAGGTATTCATTTCATCTTGAGCGGCATTAACTTGCTTTTGATTTAATGCATTGCCATTTTTAGCATAGGCAGCATAAACTCCAGCTAATGCCCCTGAACCATCAATTGGAATAGCGCTAGTAACATAAATGTTGGCATCGCTGATGCCGGCGGTCAGGGCTGCGTTTTTGTACTGGTTGGCAGTAATAGTCGTGATATTATTTTTACCATCGTAGTCTAAAATTTTAACGTTGATTCCGCTGCCTGAGCTGGTCTTTTGGATCATCGCACTGGACCAAACACCGGATGAAGTGGTGAAATTATCACCAGAGGGATTTAAGTATTTAACCAGATCTGAGCCGGTAACAGTAATTGTTTGATAATTACCACCGTTTAGTGGGGCGGTTAAGGTCTTTAATGTGCCTTGCTTTTGCGCATCAGTTAATGATGTACCTAAGGTAACTACAGGTGTATCATCATCTGCTAATACTGGCTTAGTAAATGAGATCATCGCGACCACGCTTAATAACATTGCTGTGAGTAGTGTGATAAATTTCTTCATTTTTTCTTCTTTTCTTCCTTTTTGATCGAATATTTATTCTTGTAATACGGAACATTATACTAAATATTTTTCAAAAGTGAATTAAACAACACGTAAAACTTTCTTAATTTCGACCTTATTATTGAAGATGGTATAATAAAGAGCAACAAAGGGGGACAATATGTTACAAGTGCCTAAGTTAACCATCATCATGCCTGTTTATAACACGGCGCAATACTTGCCACGTGCTTTTGATGCTCTGCTTAATCAAGTTGACAAGAGCTTCAAATTGCTTGTAGTAGATGATGGCTCAACAGATAATTCGGTTGAGGTAGCCGAAAGCTATGCCAATCGTTTTCCATATTTTAAAATAATTAAAAAGAAAAATGGCGGCCCATCCGATGCACGTAATGTTGGGATGCAGTATCTCGACACACCATATGTCACCTTTCATGATGGTGATGATTGGGTGGATCCAGGCTACACATCCTTTTTTATTCATGCTTTTGAAAGTCATCCAGATGTCAGCTTAGTATCATGTGGCTATTGGATGGATTATCCTGACAAAAAGCAACGCGTTGTTGGTCGACCAGAAGGTGGCTATTTAACGCGCGGTGAAACTTATTTGAAGTTGACTAATGTCTTTAGCTCACCAATGAAAGGATATAGCTGGAACAAGGCCTATAAAACTGCCATTATTAAGAAATATCATTTGAAGTTTGATAGGGATATTTCACTACTGGAAGATCAGATTTTTAACGTTAAATATATTTCTGTGGCTAAAGGCGTCTATTACACGCAAAAGCCGTATTACCACTACTGGCAGAGAAAGGGCAGTATTATTCACCAGCCTAATATTAAAAAAGTTGCGGATAATTTCCGGGGAAATTACCGGGTTTGGAGCAAAATTATCAGTACAATGATGAAAGACCGCGAGGAAGAAAAGATGCGTAAGAAGTTAGAGCGACAGCAGGCCTTGCGTGATAGTGAATAGAGGAAAACATGAAAGAAAAAGTTAATGGAGTCGAAATTTATTATCATAAGTTAGGTAAAGGTGAGCCTTTGCTTTTACTACATGGACATCACTTAGATGGCGGTATGTTTGATAAAATTGTGGCTCCGCTTTCCCTTTATTACACTGTCTATGTGCTCGATATGCGGGGACACGGTTTAAGCGAAGGCGATATTGCCGAACACTATAAAACAGAAGTAGAAGACGTTTACACCTTTATTAAACAGACCGGCATTGAGGGATGCTACTGCTTTGGTTTTGATGCTGGTGGCTTAGTAGCTATGATGCTAGCTAGAAAACATCCAACGATCTTTAAGAAGATGATTGTAGCTGGCGTTTTCGTTAATGGTGCAGGCATTAGACCATATCACTACTTAACGGAAGGATTTCATCGCTTTTTGAGACTTGATCGTGACAGCCGCGTAGAGTTGACTGAGTCCTTTATCTCAGTAGATGACTTGAAGAAGATTACTACGCCAACTCTTTGTGTAGTAGGTGAAAAAGACTGGGTTAAGGTTGAGCATGTACGTTGGTATAGCCAATTTATGCCCAATGCGCGGTTGGTGATTATGCCACGGCAGACGCATGATAGTTATGCAGTGCGCAGTTTAAAACTGCTGGATTTGATTAAAGGATTTTGTAAGTAGAATGTGGGTAATTTTAGTAATTAATGTAGTAATTGCAATAATTGCGATTATTGCTAGGCTTAATAATGGAGCAGAAGCATTTAATCTGTTTAATGGTGGGTTAGTTTTTGTCACTTTTGGGATTGTCTTACTTTTAGGCGCAATTCCGGTTTATCGCAATTTTGATACTTCATCAGTATTGATGTTTGTAGCTGGCATATTGATTGTGTTAGGCATAATCATGTTAATCGTTAGTGTAATTGCTAGATCGACTAGAAAAATCAATCTACAAGATTTGGCAATTGCATTAATGGTAGCTGCAGTGTGCTTAGTATATTTCATTCATAATGCAAGCTTGAACTTTGCTAACTTATTAGTGCCTGAATTAGCTTTAATTGTAGGGCTAATCTTGCTTGTTTATCCAAAACAAAAGTAAATAAATTTCTTCATCCAAAAAAGACATCTCTTCAATAGAGGTGCCTTTTTGTATATAATGGTGGTGTATACGATTTTTATTCAGAAGAGGTAAATAATGAACAAGGAAGAACTTCATCAATTATTGCACCCAATGAAAGTTATTGGCTTAGGTGGTAACACTGCATTAAATGAAAAAATTGCGGCAATTTTACACCAACCATTGATCGAAACTGCGGTTCACCACTTTAGCGATGGTGAAATCCAAGTTAACATTGGTGAATCTGTCAGAGGTTGTGATGTTTTCGTAATTCAATCTATCCAAGATCCAGTTAACGAAAACTTTATGGAACTTGAAATTGTTTTGGACGCACTTCAACGTGCATCAGCTCATGTAATTAACGTGGTTGTACCATACTTGGCATATTCACGTTCAGATACCAAGACTCGTTCACGTGAACCAATTACCGCTAAGTTAGTGGCTAACTTGCTTCAATTGACTGGCATGGATCGTTTAATTACTGTTGATCTACATGCCTCACAAATTCAAGGTTTCTACAATATCCCTGTTGATCACTTACATGCCATTCCACTTCTTGGTCAATACTTCTTAGATAACGGAATTGCTACCAAGGAAGATGATGATATCGTTGTAGTCTCACCTGATCACTCAGGCGCCAAGCTTGCTCGTAACTTTGGTCAATACTTCAATGCACCGATTGCAATTGTTGATCAAAGAGGTGCTCGCTATGATACTGAGGTTCACGACATGATTGGTGATGTTAAGGACAAAAAATGTATCATCATTGATGATTTGATTGATACAGGTTCACGTATTTCTTCATCAACTAAGTCAGTTTTGGCAGCTGGTGCTAAGAAAGTTTACGTTGCCGCAACCCACGCACTTCTTTCTAAGAATGCTACTGGAGTACTTAATGAATTACCAATTGAGCAAATCGTAGTTACTGATACCATTAAGCACAAGCGCTACCCAGACAGAATGGTCAGAATTTCCGTAGACCAATTGCTTGCTCGTGGTATCGATTATGTATACAATGATCGTTCAATCCACCAAATCTTTGACGAACAAAACCGTTTAAAGTAAAATTCTTATTGATAATTTGAATAAAAAATGATCCTCACTATGAGGATTATTTTTTATTCAAATTATCGGGTAGATAAGTTATAAAACTATGTCTAAATAGTAATGATTGATATAATTGATGTGTGTTGTATAGAAAGAAAAAGAGAAAGTTAGAGGAATAGACTATGGCACGACGGAAAAACATGAAGAGACGGAGAGTTATTCTAGGTAATACTTTCCATCTGATCAGAGAAAATGGAATGGATAATGTTTCTTTGCAAATGATTGCAGAAAAATCAGGCATTTCAAAATCCTTACTGCAGTCATACTATCCTCATAAGGCTAAGTTAACTAACGACATTATCCGCAATCTTTTTAATACTTTAGGTCAACAAGTTAATAATTATGACATGGCTAATAGCAATCTTCCTTATGCTAGAACTAAGGCATTTATTTATACGATTGCTATCTTGGGGATGCACGATGAGGGCTTGGACCGTATTATTTCTGAAGCTTTTGTTAGCAATGCTACCCTAGATAATTGGGGAATCATGCTTAATGAATGGATTAAGGAAAATCATTTATTTGATGACATTAACGTTGACGAAAGCGAACTTGAGACAGGAATTGCGTTTGTAACTAGTGGTATTGGCCGTCTATATCATGATCGCCAAAAGCACCATTTAACGGCCGAAGCTCTTGCTAACTATGCAACTAGTGCGTTGATGTTCAGTTTCTTGCATTGTTCTTCTGAAGAAATTGATCAAGCCTTAAAAGAAGGACATGAAATTATTGAAACTGCTGATATGGAAGTTGTTCACCGAGCAATTGATACAATGTTCGATGAAGGCAAGGAAATTTTCAGCTAAAGGGGAGTCGCCATGGTTGAAGGCAAAAGAGCTGATTTGCGACGAATGGGTTATGAGCAAAATAACCAATATAAACGTTTGTTGGCTTTCGTCATCTTTTTGATTGCTGCATTGTCATTGATTACAGCTACTTTTTTAAATCCAATCTTTATGAAAAAACAGATTAGGACTAGCTATAATAGGGCAGTAGTTGTTCGCCAAGTGAATAAAAATTATGATAGCCTAGCTGATTTGATTAATGCAGATAGTGAAGATAATTCAAACTTACTATCGGATACGCAAACTCAACCAATTGCCGACCATATTATTGATTATTCTTTGGGTATTCATTGGTTTAAGGTTACTAGTTTGCCACTGGCTAATCAGATTTTAAGCGATATCGATCAAGGAATTGCTAAAGGCTCGTCAAGTGGGGCACAGGAAGTTAACCGTAAACTGAAAAAGCAGGGAACTAATGCACCTTACGCGATTATTAAAGCCTTCAATTTAAGTGTGATCACTTTAGGAGCAAATATTGCTGGTTTATTGTTTATCGTTAATTTGATAATAATTATTGTTACCATTATTACAATGGTTTCGCTACTCAACGATATGAAGTCGCGGGCTACAATTCGAATGGTGATTCATGATACGATGGCTGCTGGCATGTGGGCAGGTTTTTGGCTAATTTTGATTTCAGGCTTGTTAGCACTTGTGCCAGTAATCTTTAATGTCGATAATATCGAATTTGGCTTTTTGCTTGAGATTGGCAGTAGCGTCTTTTTGGAATATGTAATTGCTGGGGTAATTATTTACATCATTTGTGCGATACCATGGCAAATTACAGCTGCTAAATAAGAATGAGAAAACGTAATCTGTAGAATGATTACGTTTTTTGTTTGCACAAAGAATCATCTTTCTTTATAATTAAAAAATAATTAACAAATTTCATATGTTTATATTTTAAAAGAATTGGGCGAGTTTATGAAAAAAGCTAAAATTATAAAGACTTTTCTTGCTTTCATTACTATGCTTTCGACTCTTTTTTTGTTTAATCAGCCTGTTAATGCAGCCAATAAGGAGGTTGAGACTGGCTCAGTGATGAAAAAAATTAAGCAGTCGAAAGAATTAGTAGTGGGCACTTCAGCGGATTATCCGCCACTGGAGTTTACTACCAGTGAAAATGGCAATACCAAATATGTGGGGGTTGATATCGAGTTGGCAAAAGATATTGCCAAGGATTTACATGCAAAGCTAGTTATTAAAAACATGAGCTTTGATTCACTTTTGGTAGCGCTAGAGACAGGCAAGGTAGACATGGTTATTTCGGCTATGACACCTAATCCCGAGAGAAAGAAGAGCGTTGATTTTTCTAAGATTTATTACAAGCCAAGTGGCGAATATTTCTTAATTAACAAACGCGATCAGGCCAAATACAAAAAAATTAAAGATTTTGCTGGTAAAACTGTCGGTGCGCAAACTGGTAGTATTCAGTATTCTTTGATTCAAAAGCAAATGAAACAGTCTAAGGTTAAAGGCTTAGGTAAAATCAACAACTTAGTTCTGGCATTAAAATCTAATAAGATCTCTGGCATTGTCATGGAAGAAATGACTGCTAAGGCCTACCAACAAAACGACAATAGCTTGATGGCTGTGAGAAGTGACTTGCGTGAACAACAAGCTGGTAACGCAGTAGCAATTGCTAAAGGACAAAATGACTTAGTAGCTGCTGTGAACAAGACTATTAATCGCGTTGAACAAAAAGATTTGATTAATAAGAAATACTTGCCTGAAGCAGCTAAGTATATGAAGACAGCGCAGAAGACGAACACGATGACTAAATATATTCCTTACTTTATTAAGGGAGTTGGCTATACCATCGTGATCACGATTTTCTCAGTGTTAATCGGGATCATCTTAGGGATGCTCTTAGCCTTAATGCGTTTGTCCAAGAATAAATTGCTGCACTGGATTGCAGTTTGCTATATCGAATTCATTCGTGGTACGCCACAAATGGTGCAAATTTTATTTGTTTACTTTGGTGTTGGAGCATTAATTTCTAACCTGTCAGCTGTTGTAGCGGGGATTATCGCAATTGGGTTGAACTCTGGTGCTTACGTTGCAGAAGACATTCGTTCTGGTATTGCTTCAGTAGCTAAAGGACAGACTGAGGCGGCTAGATCATTAGGTCTTTCTCAAGCTAAGGCTTACCGCTATGTAATTATTCCTCAAGCTTTGAAAAATATTTGGCCGGCATTAGGAAACGAATTTATTACCCTGCTGAAGGACAGTTCATTGGTTTCAGTTATTGGGGTAACTGAATTAATGTACCAAACGGAATTGATTCAGACTTCGACTTACCGTGGTGTTTTACCTTTATTCATTGCCATGATTATTTACTTTATCATGACATTTACTTTAACTAGATTGCTTAATTATTTCGAAAGACGGATGAAACACAATGACTAAAATGATCGATATCCAACATTTGAAGAAAACTTTCGGCAAAAATGAGGTTCTGAAAGATATTTCTGCGGAAGTAGATAAGGGCCAGGTTATCTGTATTATCGGGCCATCTGGGTCAGGTAAGAGTACTTTCTTGCGTTGCCTGAATGTATTAGAGCGTCCTACGACTGGTAAAATTGTTTTTGATGGAACAGACTTGGCTAGTCTAAAGGATGGTAAGGAACTTGATCAATTGCGGGAAAAGATGGGAATGGTTTTTCAGAACTTTAACCTTTTTCCTAATATGAATGTAATTGAAAATATTAAGTTGGCACCGATGAAAGTCAAGGGTGTTAGTGAAGCTCAAGCTGAGAAGACTGGACTAGCCTTACTTGAAAAGGTGGGCTTGGCCGATCGTGCAAAACAATTTCCAGCTAGTTTATCAGGTGGTCAACAGCAGCGGGTGGCGATCGCTAGAGCCCTAGCAATGGATCCGGAAGTAATGCTATTTGATGAGCCTACAAGTGCTCTTGATCCTGAAATGGTTGGCGAAGTTTTGAAAACAATGCAAGATTTAGCTAATTCGGGAATGACAATGGTGATTGTAACTCACGAAATGGGATTTGCTAGAGAAGTAGCCGATGAGGTCTGGTTTATGGCTGATGGCTATTTACAAGAAAAAGGCACGCCACAGGAAGTGTTTGAACACCCTACTAGTGAACGTGCAAAAGATTTCTTATCTAAAGTTTTATAATCAAAAAGGCTCAAGCATTGCTTGGGCCTTTTAATTTACTCATCTGTAATGATGGGGTTTGATAATACGTACTGTCTTACGAAAAAATTTTGATGCCATCCTTTTTGAATTAATGCATTAAAAAAGGTGTTTTGATTATTAGGCAAAGCAGTGGCTTTTGGAATGATGACAGCACGTAAAATCTTGTTTTGAAGTAAAATTGGTGATTGCACATCTGTTTCGCTATTTAAATTAGTGGTTGCTTGATTGGTCGGCGTGTTGGTTGTATCCTGCTGAACTTGATAATTTGTAGTGTCATTAGTACTATCTTGCTTAAATAGCTTGAATCTGTACTTCTGCACGCCTTTAACGTCAACTTCATATTCATGTCCTGCAACTAGGTTAGTATTTGCGGGTGAATAAGTTAGGATCGTTCTAAAATTGCCGTAGCCACAGGAGCTGTAATTCTTAACATGAGCTGCAGTAGTAACAACTTTAGTATCTAAATCAGTGATAGTAATTGTTGGCTTATTTTTAATGGTTCTATCTGATAAATAGAGCGACCACATGATATTTTTCCCTTGAAGCAATTCAATAGGGAAAAGACGCATGCTAGGATAAGCAACTACCGGCTGACTAGCAGGACGAAAAGTATCATTAATGTTTAGTACTTTTTGAACGGAATAGCGGTAGCCATTTGTACCATAAGCTGCCCCAATGCCTGTAGTGGTTAAACGACTTGAAAGTAGCCAAGCTCGGTGACCGGTATCTGAACCAGTTAAATTATAATGGTCAGTAATTAAGTCAGTGATCACATCCCCAGCGGTTTGCTGTGAAACATTAAAGTTTAAATTTGAAGTTTCAGAAGTGTCTTTAGCTAGCTTCCAAACAAATTTGGAGATATTGCTTGGCTTAGTTTCACTAGGTAAACCATGTTGGTTAATGAATGGGTTAGCATTAATTGCGGCCATTACAGCAGCCGTAATCTGCGCGTTTTTATTAAGTGTATCAGTAGTCGAGATAGCGGGCAGACTGAACAATGATCGATAGTAATTGATATAATCTGTTTGCGTTTTAATGTATTTTGGATCTAAGCGACCTACCTTAAATTTTTTGCTTAGATTTGGCTTTTTAGCATAAATATTTGCGGCACTATAACTAGTTTTATCAAGGTTCGCATATTCCTTTTGAAAATTATGAACTTCGTTAACTTCTTGTGTTGTGAATGTCGCTGCGTGTGTAACTTGTCCGGCGAGAGGGATAAATAAAGTTGCGGCAGCGGCAATAGAAAATTTCCGTAGAAGCATTTTAGACTCCCTTCTATGGTTGTCAGTATACCTTTCATTATAAACTATAACCAATGAAAAGGCTTTAGTGAAAAATATTCCACTATTTTGCGCTTTTCTGGTATTCTTTGCGTATAATTAAAGATTGGAACATTTAAAAGAGGTATAAAATAATGACTAAAAAATTACAAGTTGGTTTGATTTTTGGTGGTAATTCATCAGAATATGAAGTATCAATTGTTTCAGGCCATAACATCTATAAGGCAATCGACAAAGATAAGTTTGATGTGCACCCAATTTGGATCACTAATGAAGGCTACTTTGCTAATGAAGAAGAAAGCTTCAAGGTTTTAGATGATCCTTCATACCAAGTTAAGAACCCACATAAGGTTAACAACATTTCTAACTTAATTGAATTAGAAAACTTGCCAGAAATCGATGTTTTCTTCCCAATTGTTCACGGTAACTTAGGCGAAGACGGTGTTTTACAAGGTTTGTTCCGCTTGATGGATAAGCCATTTGTTGGTGACGACGTCTTAGGTGCTGCTGTTACCATGGATAAGGAATTTACTAAGATTTTAGCTCAAAGAGTTGGTGTTCCAGTCGCTGATTGGATTTCAATTAAGCGTTTTGAATACAACGATAAGAATAACGATAAGCTTGACTATGAAAAAGTAGCCGAAAAATTAGGCCGCGACATGTTTGTTAAGCCATCTAACCAAGGCTCATCAGTTGGGGTTAGTCATGTAACTAATGCCGATGAATATGCTGCCGCTTTAAAGGAAGCATTCAAATATGACGATAAAGTCTTAGTTGAAGAAACCGTTCCTGGTACTGAAGTTGAAACTGCCGTTTTGGGTAACGACAAGCCGATTGTAGCAGGTGTTGGACAAATTACCAATGCTAAAGGCTCATTCTATACTTATGAGAATAAATATAATGACAATTCAACTTCTAAGTTGCAAATTCCAGCAGATTTACCACAAGAAATTATCGATACTGTAAGAAGCAATGCCCGTAAAGTTTATGAAGTTACCGAAAGCAGCGGCATGTCAAGAATTGACTCAATGCTTACTCCAGGTGGCAAGGTGGTCTTGACTGAAGTTAATGCTTTGCCAGGCTTTACTAATATTAGTATGTATCCTAAGCTATTTGAAGAAGCAGGTGTTCCTTACAGCGAATTGATTACTCGCTTAATTGAAGCAGGAATGGACCGTTTTGATCATAAAAAGACTTTGCTTCACAAGCATGACTAACGCCAAAAATATAGAGGTAGATTTTAATGACGACTAACAAGCATGATTTTGAAGAATTGGCTGCACCTAAGGCAGCTGCACAAGAATTAGGAATTAGTGTTGCCACGTTAAGAAAGTATTCTTTAATCGTGGAGAAGGTGACCGGCAAGATCGACTATTTTGCTCGGACTAAGCAAAAGGCTCGTCTGTATCATCAAAAAGATATTGATGACTTAAAGGCTTTTCACCGTTTATCTAAAAATAGTGGCTTAACTTTGCAAGAAGCCGCTCGTCAAATCTATGCTGTTAGTGAAAAGAAACCTGAAACTAAAGAACCAGCTCCTAAGCCCGCTTATAACAGTACCGATGTAATGGATACTGAGCAGGTGGTTAAGTTGCTTAACACTTTGCAAAAGACAATTTCTAATCAAAATGAGGCAATTAATTCTTTGCAGAAGCAATTGAATGTCATTCAAAAGCAAAATCAAGATTTAATTGAAGCACAAAAGCAATTAGCTGCACCACAAGATGATTTAGATAAGTTTGCGGCTTTGCCAGATATTTCTGGAATTGTGAGTGCGGATGAACCTAAACCGAAGAGTGAAGAAGAAAAGCGCGCTGAAGTTAAAAAAGACATGAATAAGAGTCAAGAACAAATGCATGACGAGATTATGTCTAAGGCAAAGGAAAATGCCAAGAAGCGGGCTACTTCAAATGTTCACCGTACGCTAGAAGATATGCAATTAACGGACCAAAAGGAACACTGGTGGCAAAAAATCTTTAAGTTTTAAACAAATTGATTAAGAATCAAGAGCTGACCTAACAAAAGGCCAGCTTTTGTTTTACAGTAGGCGTATAACAATTAATAGGAAGTAGAAGTAATGAAATTTAAATGGAAAAAGCGCTATACGATAGCAGTTATCGTGGCAATTGTAGGAGCATTATTGACGGTCTTGTCCTATTTTGCCACTGATATTTACCACAAGGACGACGTTGCCGTGATTACCGATAGCAAGATCAAGGATACTTTGATTGAAAAAAGTGAAGATGTGTATAAAAATGCGGATGAAACTCGCCAACAAATTTTGCACTTAAAAGTTTTATCGGGTAAGCACAAGGGCGAAACTTACACGACTAAAAACGTGTATTATCCTTCGCAATTGACGACGCAAAAGTATCGTGCAGGTCAGAGAATTTTTGTCAATATCAAGAAGGGTGATCCAGCGATCGTTAATCCTAAGCGTGATTGGGTGTTAGTTTTGGTAGTGACAATCACTTTAGCATTGATGGTGGCTGCAGTAGGGAAGCACTCACTCTCGCTGGTTGTGTCAATGGTAATTTCGTGGCTGATCTTTTATTTGATTATCATTTGGGATGTGCATTTGAATGGCGCCCACATTATTTTGCTGTTTGGCTTAGCTGATATCGTCTTTTCATTCTTTAGCTTGCTCATTGTGCAGGGCTTGAATAAAAAAATGTTGGCGACTTGGTTGGCAACGCTGCTAGGAGTATTTGTTTCTTTTGCCTTGTGCTACGTGATCATGAGGTTAACGGGTGAATCGGAAATGAAATATGAGACCGGTGACTATGCAACGCAAGATCCACGAGGCTTGTTTTTAGCTCAGACTTTGATTGGAATTCTAGGTGCAGTAATGGATGAGGCGACCGATATTATTTCTAGTTTGTATGAATTAATTCAAACTAAAAATAATATTACGATAAGACAGTTGATTCATAGTGGTCGAACGATGGGGCAAGAAATTATGGGACCGTTGATTAATGTCTTGGTCTTAATTTTTATTGCCGGTGCGCTGCCAGAAACTATTTTGTACTTGCGTGATAATAATACTTTAGCTTCAACTTTTGGCTTTACTCTGTCGCTGGGGGCAACGCAAAGTGTGATTTCGGCAATCGGAATTGTTCTGACGGTTATTTTTGCGATAGGATGCAGTTTGTTCTTCTTGAAAAAACGCGATTGGAAGAGTTTGTTTAAAAAAGAAGGTGAGAATAAATGAGTACATTATTTGCATTGATCGTTGTCTTAGCGATTTTAATGACAATCGTCGGTGGTGAAACTGGAATTCGTAGTTTTTTTAGTGTACTAATTAATACGATTCTATTGATCTTAGTGGCGATGCTAATATCATGGGGAATTAACATTGCAATTTTGACGCTGATTTTTATTCCTTTAAAGCTAGTTACGATTATCTTTTTAGGCACTCATGACTATACGGTAGCAAAGAATTCATTTTATTCTTCCTTCTTAGTGTGTTTGATTATTAGCCTCTTTATTTTGGGTTGTCAATACCTGGCTCAAGCTGCAGGACTAGGACCAGAGGCAGGAGAGTTATTGGTTGGCTTGTCGCAGATGCCGGGCTTGAGTTATCCGATGATTGCCGTGACAGTGGCGATTTTCTCAACTTTGGGTGCAATCGCGGAAGCCGCGGTAGCGATGAGTTCAGGTTTGCTAGAAATCAAAAAGCATAATCCTGCTATCGGTGAAGAAGAGTTGATGGCTTCTGGTACGGCTATTGGTAATGATGTTTTGGGTACAGCAATGAACACGATTTTATTTGGGATGTTCGGTAGTTTTTTATCATTATTCTTATGGTATTTCCGCTTGCATTACACGATTGGCGAGGTCTTAAACGAAAAACTTTTTGTAAATGAAGCGTTAATTATCATGTATTCTTTGATTGGGGTTATATTAACAGTGCCACTATCATCATTTATGCTATCAAGAGGAATGAGCAAGAAAGGACCAAAACATGAGAGTAGAAAATCTGACGCTGGCTAACTTTAATAATCGTGAATATCAAGTTCATACGTATGTACTAGAGCCTAATCCTGAATTGGTTGAGCAAAAGCGCCCGCTAGCTATTGTAGTACCAGGTGGCAGCTTTAATCACTTATCAAAAAGAGAAGGCGAACCAATAGCATTAGCATTCAATAATCAGGGCTTTAATAGTGTTGTGATGGAATATAACTTAGTGCAAGATCCAGACAAAATTTACCCTGATGCGGGGTTAGATGTTCTAAGTACTGTGAAATATTTCAGAGACCACGCTGATGAGTATCAGTTAGATAAAGATAAGATTTTAACAGTTGGCTTTTCTGCTGGTGGTCATGTGGTCAGTGTAGCTAATAACATGGCTTTAAATAAAAATTATCAGACAAAGTATGATTTTGATAAGACTGATGTTTTACCTAATAAGACAATCTTAGGCTATCCGCTGATTGATATTAAAAAGATTGGTTTTCCGATTCCAGAAGATCAAAAAGCAAAAATGCCTGTAGAGGAAGATATTTTGGATAGTGCATTAGGTGTTACACGTGAAACGCCCGATACATTTATTTTCCAGGCATGGGATGATCCGGTGGTTTTGATCGGAAATTCGATTGAATATATTGGTGCTTTGAATAAGAATAAGGTTTCAGCAGAAGCTCATTTGTTTAATCATGGCTACCACGGCTTTTCATTGGCTCGTCACAATGTGGAAACTAAGGGTCAAGATTGGCAGGATAATCCGCATGCGGCGCACTGGTTCAACTTGGCAATGGAATGGCTAAAGAGTGAGTGGGGCGAATTATGTGAAGCATAAAAAATCTTCTAACCCTAATGACAATATCTATCACACTATCGTCAAGAATAGAAAAATTGACCGAATGATTATGCCTTTTGAAGCGGTGTACTGCGTGTGGCTAATCATTACGCTGGTTCTTAACTTTAAGCTATTTGCTTATTCGATTGATGCACAATTTGTGCTGATTTCTCTATTTTTTCTTAGCGGATGGATTTCGTCATTGATTAAGAAGCATCGCATGAAGAAAAGTGGAAAATAAGATAATAAACATTCTAAGCTAAATAGTGAATTAGTTATCCGACGGGATAATTGATTCACTATTTTTATTCTTTTGTAGAATTAAAGTAGTAGTAAAACGATATGCCCTGAGGTCTTTAGACACTTGATGTCGCATAATAAACTGGCAGTTTTACTTAAGTTTTCAATAGTCTCTTCGAAGAATGTGGAGACTTAGATGTCGAGTTTAGAAAATTAGATCTGATTTCTTAAGTAAATACGTTTTACTACTAAGTTTTGGAGGTTTTTTCTACGTAAAGCCAAACACCTTATTATGCTTGACTTTACGTAGAAAAAAAGAGTTCTCGCACGAGAACTCTTTTTTATTAGAATCATTTACTTTTTATCTCTAAAGAAAATAACTTCCTTAGCAGCTACAAATGGTCCAGATGACTTGTAAACCTTTAATCTAATAGCTTTGGCATCGACATTTCTTAAGCCAACAACCTTATTCTTGCTATCAGACTTCCAAGTCAAGTGATCGCCGTATGGCTTAAAGTTAACGCCATCGCTTGAAAGCTCGACACTAACTTCAACAGGATCGCCTTGGTGATCAATCTTTCTAGGTACCCAGACCATTCGACTCAAGTGTTCCAAATGATTAAACGTAAAGGTTAATTCAAGTGGCTTGTCTTCACTAACACCATCAATAGTTTCCCATTCACTGGCTAATTTTAGATCAGTCAAGTAATCAATTGGGTGATCCTTAGGACTAGCTAGACTGCTCGTGACATGAATGTCATTAATTGCATAGTTCATTGGATCGGGCTTGGTAATTGCGCCAAACGGATCTGACCATTCTGAAACTTTGTTGCCAGCTACATAACGCAAACGCAGGGTGTAGCGGGTATTTGGCACTAGTTCATGGAAAGTAAATGAATTACCATCAATGCCATCATGTAAAATGCCGTTAACTTCGATTTGAACTTGGTCGGTTAATTGCGGCCAAACTACTGTTAATGAATGAGAGCTAATCTTGTCTGGATCAACCATTGGTTGTTTTGGTGAACGCAACAGTGAATCCGTAATAGCGTGAACCAAAGTTTCATTGCCATATCTGAAGTTTCTGATCGTAATCTCAATCTTAGAATCGGTAATATCGCGTTTAGCTAACTTAATTTGTAGAGCAGTTTGCTTCTTTTCTTGGTATTGATCAAACTCAGGCATCCAGCTGTAATTTGTGTTAAAGAAGAAGCCCTCCTTAGCATGGGCAAATGTATCAACGGTACCGTACTCTTGCATTGGAATTTCCTTGTCGTTGATTTTAACAGTCAAACCATCAGGATAACCGTCACACATGATGTTCAAGTTGGTAGTGCTTTCCGTTTGGAAAGTATTGAAATCGCCTTGAGTTGGGTCGATGGTGATCGTCAATTTGCTTGCTTCTAAATCACTCGTGATTTGTGTAGCTACATGGTTTCTTGAATAGTCGTTGTAGCCATTATCATCGTAAGTAACCATTTTACTCTTGCCTTGAGGGTAGAGGACATAGTTGCGTTCGCCGAGGTCAAAAATAGCTCCGCCTCGTACAAATACTGGTAAATGCCAGGATGGGTAAGACTGCTTATTATAAACGCGTCCGCCCAAGTACTTTTTGCCATCAAATAAGTCAACCCACATTGTTCTGTGGTTAGGCAAGTAAAGGTTGTCTTTTCTTGAATTTCCATTACCATCTTCGCGACCGTTAACAATTGGCGAAATCAACAAGTTAGGCCCTAACATAAATTCATGGCCCACCTGTGGGGTGTAGTTGACTTGTTCATGTGGAAATTCCAAGAATAATGGCCGCAAGATTGGCTCACCGACTTGAGCGCGGTAGATTAGGGTATATAAGTAAGTCTGCAATTGCTCACGTAGTTTTAAATAGGCGCGATTGATTTGCGTCATCTTACTATTGTAAGCAAATGGGGTCTTACTAAATTTACCTTGATCGTCTAAGTTGAACAGGATTGGGGTAAATGCCTTCCATTCAAAATCACGAATGGCAATTTGAGCATTACCACCGCCAGCGGTACCGTCAACGGCGCTACCAACTAAAGGCTGGCCCGAAAGGCTAGCCCCCAAAAAGCCAGCAACTTGTGTTGGAATGTTTTCCCAGTTGCCGCCAATGTCACCAAAGGCTAGCATTGTTCTATTTTGACTACCAGCAATACCAGTATTAGAGAAAATCAATGGCCGCTTACGCTTCAAATTGTTGCGTAAAATTAGCGCATCATTTTTCAATACTTTTGGATCGGTTGTGTCCGTTTGAATAAAGGTGGTATCAGGTGAAGCCTTCGGTGTGTTGTTTTGACTCCAAAGACCAGCGCTAACGTCATGTATAGCGGCGTATTCACTGAAGCTAGCCATGGCTTCTTCGTTGATTTCTTGCACATCATAGTTAGGCACGATCCAACTTAATTTAAAATGCTGCTTCTGGTAGCGATCAACCATTGCCCGTGCTGAGAATTGATATTCTTCTTCGCCGTTCAAGGAACCTTTGCCACTAGCATCTTCTGGCTTGTTAGTTCTGGTGTAATAATTACCGTCTTCAAACATGACAGCATTACGTTCCTTAGCTTCACCAGGTTGCCATAAGGTAGTTAAAAAGTTGCCAACATGACCTAATCCTAGTGCATATTTAGGTGGCATCAGTGGCTTACCCGTTAACATGTAATACTTTGCCAAAATATTTTTGGGTGAATTACCTAATAGATAAAAGGTATCAAACATGTTGGTGTCGTGCTTCAAGATAGTGGCATCCGGATTGCTTTTACCAAAGTCATAATTGCCAGCACTCTCAGTATTGCGCAATTCACCAAAGCCGGAGTTAGCCCAGAAGAATGGCACTTGGGTCAAAACGCCGCCTTTACCGGTAATCTTGTCGCGCTTGATTGAAATGATTTCACCTTTATGACTGAAGTAGCCGTTCTGCATCCCGCCACCAAAGTAAAATTCATTCTTGTGTTGCTTCAAAATTTCGGTAGTTTGATCATTGCCTAATTCAAGTGGACTCAGCTGAACCAAACGATTGCGGTGCAGCGTCTCGTCAAAGATGCTCATTACGGCTGGCTTTTGTTGGAAAATAAGTTGATAATTGCCAGACTTAATGATTAAGGAATCGCTGGTTGCCTTAGGCTGTGATTTTTCAAAATAGTCATTGTTGAATTGAGACAGGTCAACAAAAGATGAGTGATTCTCGTCAAACTTCTTAGCTGGATCGAGAAAATATCTGAAGATCCCGTCAGCTAAAATATAAAGACGAGCAATATCGCCGGTGGAGTAGTGAAGTTCATAATAATGATCACGTTTGTTGGCACCGATAAGTTGGCCTAGTTGATGTCTTTCTATTTGGTTTTGTGTCATATTTATTCTTCCTATTTAAACTTGCTACCTTATATTATAACTAAAAATCAAAAAACTTCTTAAGCAATTGTACTAAAACTGGTATTTACCAATTTTGTTAGATATAATTAAATTAACAATTACGATTTAGACATATAAAGAAAGAAGATATTTATGACTTATTACATTCATGCAGATAAATTTTTCTTAGAAAACAGAACAGAAAACGGCGGCTATCTTGAAGTTCAAGATAATGGCAAGTTTGGCTTTTTCTATCCAGAAAGCAAAAAGCCAGAAGGTGAGATTGTCGATTATGCTGGCAAATGGGTTGCACCAGGATTAGTTGACACCCACATTCACGGCTCATTGCGAGAAGATGTAATGAAGAGTGACTGGGAAGGCATCAATAAGATCTCTAAGGGCTTGCTTAGTGCTGGGGTTACTTCATGGATGCCAACAACGATCACTGCCGCAAGCGATACCTTAACTAGAATTTGTAAGATGTTTGCGGACCATCAAGGACGAGAAGAAGGGGCAAAGATTCAAGGGATTCACTTTGAAGGACCATTCTTCACGGAAGAACATGCTGGAGCTGAAAATCCTAAGTACATGATGGATCCCGATATTAATGAATTTAACAAGTGGCTGGACGCTTCTAACGGGATGCTGAAGAAGATCTCAATGGCTCCTGAAAGAAAAGGCTCCAAAGAATTTATTCGTGAAGCTGTTAAAGAAGGCATAGTAGTTGTTTTGGGTCACTCAAGCGCTAGTTTTGAAGAAGCGGTCGCAGGCATTGAAGCAGGTGCAACCATGTTTACTCATACCTTTAACGGGATGCCTGATCCAAGCCACCATACGCCATCAATTTCTAATGCGGCAATGGCACTTAATAATGTGACCGATGAATTAATCTGTGATGGCCACCATGTGCAACCATGTATGGCTAAGACTTTGATTAATGCCGTTGGTCCAGAACACATTGCCTTGATCACTGATTGTATGGAAGCTGGCATGATGCCAGATGGCGACTACATGTTGGGTGAATTGCCAGTCTATGTAAAAGATGGCATGGCTCGTCTTAAGGACGGCGACAATTTGGCTGGATCTATCTTGCAATTGAAGCAAGCCGTTAAGAATGTAGTTGACTGGAATATCGTTACTCCAGAAAAGGCAGTGATGATGGCTAGTTATGTTCCTGCTAAGAGTGCCCATATCTTGGACAATTGCGGTACAATCGCACCAGATAAGGATGCCGACTTCTTGATTTTGAATCCAGATTTGACCTTAAGTGAAACTTACTTGAATGGTGAATCACGTTATAAGGCTTAATTTGTTAGTCTAGTTTTAAATAGTCCTCATTAGATTGAGGGCTATTTTTTGACCCCTAAATTTTGGCAAATAGTATACAATTAATAATAGTAAAGTAGGTATTATACATACGAGGAGGAATTTACTATGCCAGATGGGAATCAGTCAATTACTAGTACTTTTTAAGTAACGATTTTTAATTAAATAGTTTGTACCCTTACTGAAGAGGAATATTAATATTATTTCATGGATCTCGTCTACTAAAGTAGGCGGGATTTTTCTACCTGAAAAAGCTACGTGTTAGCTGCATAGTTTTTCAGAATATGTCTTATTGACTTTTTGAAGTTCATACAGACCTAATAAAAATAAATCATCAATTTCTATGCTAGCTAAAAGTAGAAAAGCATGATATTATACAGCTATAGATAAAAGAACAACTTGCATACGCAAGAAAAACAAGATGCAAAAAAGTCGCTACTCTAATCGGACAAATGAGTAACGATTTTTTTCGTTCAACCAAATTTTATAGCAAAAAAGTTAAGTGCATTGGTTACAGGTGGATGACGTTTTAAGAAGTAAAGTAAGTACTAACATTCAAAGAGCATGTAAAATAATCAGAAAAGGATAAATTGGAAACTGCATATACTTCGTTAGAAGCAGGAAAAAAGCAGGACTAATACAAACAGGATTAGCTAAAAGTGCACATACAACTTAGTCAACAATTGCAAGAATCATACGGGAAGATAATGTTTCTTTTGGAAAGTTGAAAGTATTGCGGAAATACTGACACTTACAAATACCACTAAATTATAGAAAAAAATAAGAAATCATGGTAGTATAATAATACAGAAGAAGAAACATCTTGCATATGCGAGAGATTAAGACACAAAAAAATCGCTACTCTAAGTCGACAAATGAGTAACGATTTTTTGTTTCACCAAAGTTTAGATCAAATATGCTAAATGCTTTAGCTGAGGCTAGCGACGTTTGTGATGTCTTTTAAAGCCTAATCTAGTATTTTTACGCCTTTTGCTATGATCATTGTCTAGCCGCTGATCAAACAATTTCTTTAAGACATAAGAAACTGCATTCACCAAAAGTGGCGCTAAGACCGAGCTCCACAAAAGAAGAAACAAATCTAGCATATGTTCACCTCCCAATGCAAGATTTGATATTGGAAGGCACAAACGCCAAAAAATATTATAGCAAAAGGAATCATTAGGTGCCTTTTTGTTTTTCATTAGATTGAGTTTATTTAATATGACTTGAAAGTATTGCTAAAATATAAAATAATTATTTTATGTAATCGCTTTCAATTTCAAAATAAATGTGCTATATTATGAGTGTAAAGAAATTAAGAAATAAAAAATATTTAAATAAGTTTAAGTAAAAGGAGACAGGTGAGTTCCGATGGGCACTTGAGAGTAGAAAGTCAGATATATAGAAAGGTTTGTGATACCACTGGGCATCGTAAATTGAAAACAAAATGTAGTTCAATAATCGTCAAGTGATATTAATGTACATAAGAGGCCGTGAAATTATTAGTAGGCATAGAATAATAACTAGTTGATGAATCACTTGGATTAGGATTAAGAAAGACTTTCATACATGATAAATATTAATAAGAAATGACCCTTCGCTGGAATGAAGTATGCGAAGGGTCATTTAATTTTGGCTGAGAAAGGTTTGGTATTTAGCATTATTGTTGCCTACTAGGCTGTCACTTTATATAATATGAATACATATTATGCGTATATTAGATATATAAGGAGGATAATTATGACAACAGCTTCAATTAATTTTAAAGTCGATGCAAAAACTAAAAGTCTTTTTAATCAGGCAGCTGAGAAAATGGGATTGACCTCGTCAGCTTTACTTAATGTTTTTGTAACTCGTGTAGCTAGGGAACAAGCTGTTCCGTTTAGCTTAAAAGTAGTACCAGATAAGAATAAAAGCTTTGATGAAGAAAGCAAAAAAGCGATGGTTAAAGAGTTAGCTATTGTTAATGGGTTAATTCCTGATGATGATAATACAGTAGATAATCTAGATGAATATTTCAAAAACTTAGGGGTTTAATATGTATAAAATTAAGACAACTAAGCTTTTTGATAAAAGATTTGCTAATTTGAAGAAAATTTTTGATTTAAGCGATGATGAAGCAACTGACGCTACAGAAACACTTAAATATACTATGATTTTGCTTCAGCGTGATGGAAAACTACCTAGTAATAAAGATGATTTTGATAATATCAACGATCCTAATGGTCCTTACTATGATCATAAACTAACAGATGAACCGTGGATTGGTTTTAATGAATATCATATTTTAAATGATTTGTTAGTCGTTTATTATAAAGTCGATTCGAAGAAGACGATTAGATTTACGACAATTACTACTCACGATGAGCTTAGAAAGGGAAAGCTAAAGTAAGCAATCGTTGCAATTTTTATACGTAACAAAGAAATGACCCTTCGCTGGAATGAAGTATGCGAAGGGTCATTTAATTTTGACTTTAATTTGTAAATTCTAAATTATATTTTAGTAAATTACGATTTAGTAAGTTATAATTTAGTAAAGTATAATTTAGAAGATGGTGACCAAATGTTTATTGGACGAAAAAAAGAACTTACAAAATTAGAGAAAATGTATCAAACTGATAAATTTCAATTTGCAGCGATCTATGGTCGTAGACAAATTGGAAAAACAGCATTAATTAACGAATTTGTTAGAAATAAGCCAACTATTTACTTTACCGGGCTAGAAGAAAATGAATTCTATAATCTTGAACGCTTTTCTTCTGCAATCGAACATTTTAAAGATCCAGATAGTCTGAGCAGTGTAAACTATGGTAATTTTGAAAATTGTTTTCGAGAAATTGCTCGATTGGCTCAAAAAGAAAGAATAGTATTAGTTATTGATGAATATCCATACTTAGCTAATGCAGTCCATGCAATTAGTTCAATGCTACAGTCTTATATTGATCATGAATTTAAACAAACAAATTTATTTCTGATTCTATGTGGTTCTTCAATGTCATTTATGGAAGAGCAGGTTTTGTCTTATAAGAGTCCTTTGTATGGCAGAAGAACTGCTCAGTTTAAATTACAGCCATTTACGTTACATGAGACACAAGAATATTTCCCACACATGGATAAAGAAGAGGCCTTTATTCTAAATACGATTACTGGTGGCGTTCCATTATATTTGTCATATATGTCAGAAGATAAAGATGTTTGGGAAAATATTGAAGAAAACTTTATGGACGTAAACGCGCCACTTTTTCAAGAACCTAATAATTTATTGAAGCAAGAATTGCGTGATCCAGCCAATTATAATTCAATTATTAATGCAATTGCAGGCGGGGCATCTAGGATTAATGATATTGCAACTAAGGCTCATTTATCGACGCCGTTGGTTACTAGCAACGTTACTAATTTAATTGAGTTAGGCATTATTGAGCGCAAAGTGCCGGTAACTGATCAGGCTAAGCCTAAATCACGTAAAACAATCTATCAAATTGCAGATGGCTTGTTTAGATTCTGGTATACATATTTGGGTAAATATATGAGTTCCATTGATCGAGGACAAACTTCATTGGTAATGAAAGTAATCAAACAAGATTTACACAATTTCATGGGACCGGAATTCGAAAAATTGGCTCAAAATTACATGTGGGATCATGATGAGGATGATGAAGTTATCCCTATGCCGTTTATTTATCTAGGTAATTGGTGGGGCAATGATCCGCAAGAGAAAAAGCAAGTCGAATTAGATGTAGTGGGGCTGACTGCAGATAATCTAGTTGGATATTTCGGTGAATGTAAGTGGAAAAACGAGCCTATACCTAGAAGTGTCTTGGAAAAATTAATTAATTTGAGTAATTTGATTAGCGTGGCTAAAAGGCATTACTATTTGTTTTCAAAGTCAGGCTTTACGGATTCATGTACGGAGCTGGCAGAACAAGTGGGGTGCAAGTTGATTAGTTTTGATGAAATGTAATATCATTTTTCCTATTATTTTTATCTGTTGTGATCGGAGTAAGTACTGGTGTTTAAAAAAGGCGATAATGTGGTGTTAATTCTAAAGCCTAATGGCAATCTTGAAATGAAAAAAGAAAAAACTAATTTTTGGGACGAAGTATCAAAAATGTCTGCTAAAGAAAAAAGATTGCAGATTGAAGATTTGGGATATGATCCATTAGAACAAAGACCAAAAGGTAGAGAAAGAATTGAGGATTAAAAGTTAGAAAAGGTTCTTGGAATCTTTTTTGATGAATTTAGGTAATCTGAAAAAAGAAACGGCACCGCTAGATAATTAGCGATGTCGTTTTAGTTATGCTTAGCTATATTAGTATGTCTGCTTAATTTTTTTAATAAACTGCGCCGTCGTAGAAGTTGTAACGAGGGCGGTTGAAGTCGAAGTCTTTTAATTCACTGATCTTAATTGCGTTATCGCAAACACCCCAGCTCATTAAGTTGATTGGCTTACCGTAATCTTCATCAGGAATTACCAACAAGATATACTTGCCTTTTGAAAGGGCATAGCCAAGTTCCATTCCCAGACCAACATCTTCTTCTTCAGGCAAGTAAACGCCAAGCATGATGTCGCTGGACTTAATCCCTACTAAGTCGTTATGGTAGGTAGCTGATGCCCATTCAATGTCGTGCAAGTATTCAGGATGTTCATCAACGCGGATACCCTTATATTGATTATCAAGTGGTACATAGCTGTTTTCTAAGTCAACGGTAGGATTTTGCTTTAGAGCTTCCATTGCTTCTTTGTAAGCCTTATTTTGCTTTTCGTTGAACCAACCGGCACCAAAGTATAAAGTTTTTGTCTTTGCCATATTTTTCTCCCTTTAAAAATGATTTACCTTAACTTTACCATCTTTTGGGTTGAAAAAAACGTCTTGTTAACTTATGGTGAAAATGTTAATTCCACATTAGGAAGGAAAAATCCAATGACTAATCAAAATCTTTTTGCACCTGATGCAGTATTTATTTCTAATCAAACTAAGCAAGATTTGGTTTTTAAAGAAGTTTACGAGCATTTACGCGAAAGTGGCTATGTTAAGGGAAACTTTTTAAACCATATTGTCGAAAGAGAGCATAATTTTCCAACGGGATTGGATACTGCAACACTAGGTAAAAATATTCCTAATATTGCGATTCCGCACACCGAGGGCGAGTTTGTTAACACGAGACTGATTGCTCCGGTTGCGCTGAAAACGCCAGTCACTTTTCATAATATGATTAATCCTAGCCAAGCAATTGAAGTTAAATTTTTATTCATGCTTTTAGATAATGACCCAGATGGGCAAGCTACATTATTAGCTCAAGTGATGGATTTTTTGGCTAATACGCCAGCCAACGAATTGCGCGAAGTTTTTAATTTTACTGATCCTAGCGCGATTTATGCCTTTTTAGAGCAAAAATTTAGCAAGAAAAAAGAAGACTAGTTTTTAGCCTTCTTTTTCTAATCTTCAAGATAAATATTACGCAACTTCATGATGTCTGCACTTGAGAGCTTCATTACATCGCGTAGGTAGTTATTAATACCGCCATATTCATCGTTTAGTACTTTAACAGCATGGTCAAGGTATTCACTGCGGACACTCTGAATGTCACGAATCGATTGCAGCACATTTTCATTTTTACCATTTTGACGGGCATGTTCAACCATACTGTCGACGAAATCCTTGGTAGTGATGTTGGTTAAAAGATAGTCTTTCTTAATCGTATTTAGTGGTACGCCAAGAGCAGATAATGCAAGTAATGCACCGAAGCCGGTTCTATCCTTGCCTGCAGTACAGTGGAAAATAACACTTTCGCTATCCACCGTATTTTCAAGCAAGACATCGAAGAACTTGCGATATGCCTTTTGTGCAGGTTCACTTTCGATCATGTCTTCGTAAGCATAATGCATGTGATTGAAGCCAAAATCAGCGTCGTCGTGTGCTTGTGTATCTAAGTCAGTGATACTCTTGGATGAATTGGTTAAGTCCTCACTGAAGACGGGATCATAGATATATTCAACACCATCTGGCACGCGATCGGGTTGATTATCAACTTCTTCTTTACTTCTGAAGTCCACGTCATATTTAACGCCGTAATCAGTTAAAAACTGCTTATCAAATGGTGAAAGATCAGCTAAGTTACCGGTTCTGAGCAACTTGTGCATCTTGATTTTTTTACCGGATAAAGTTTCATAACCTCCAAGTTCACGGAAGTTGCGTCCACTAGTTACGCCGATTAATTGATTAGTTAATTTTTTAGTCAAAAAAATTCTCCCCTTTCTGTTAATGAATGTCATGAATATTATTTTAGCAACAAATCTTCAAGCAAACAATCAATTAAAAAGTAACGGCTTTCAAAATTATGCTAAAATAAAGAGTAAGTACTAGTGCAATTTATAGGAGATGAATTAACGTGACAGATAAAAGAAAAGAAAGCATTTTAGTTCCAGTTGATGGCTCAGAATCAGCTGAAAGAGCCTTTGACAAGGCTGTAAAAGTTGGTTTGCGTGATGGTGCTCATGTTGATGTATTGAACGTAATCGATACGCGTCAATTTATGGGTGAAATGCAAGACACTTTGATTTCAGGAGATACCATTTACCAAATGACTCAAGATTCTGAAGAATACTTGAAGAGTTTGAAGAAATGGGCTCACGATAACTTCGGTTTTGACGATGTTGATTATCACATTCGTTATGGCAGTCCTAAGCGGATTATTTCTTACGACTTCATTAAGGACCACCATAACAATTTGATCGTAATGGGTGCAACTGGTTTGAATGCCGTTGAAAGAATGCTTATGGGTTCAGTTACTGAATATGTTAACCAACATGCGTTGGCTGATGTTTTGATTGTTAAGACAGATATGGCTAACAACCCAGTTAAACCAACAATGAAGAAGAACTAATTCCTATAAGAATGGACGTTAGATGTGAATATACTCATTTAACGTTTTTTTTATAAAAATTAGTCAAAAAGCTTGATAGAATACGAATGCTTTTGGTATCATTTTATAAAATGAACGTGGAATGACTGAAGGAGAGTGGGATAAATTGCTTGCACAAGCTAAAAGAATTGAAAACGTTTTTCTTACTGTGGCAAAGTCTTCCTCCCGTGAAGATGTTTTTTCTGTTCGTTTATTTAATAATAACGTTCTTAAAAAGGCTTAATTATTGGTCGTCTTTGAGCGACTCGTAATTAAGCCTTTTTTAGCGTCAAGTTTGTTTTTGTTTATTTTGTGTTTTATGGAGGAATCAATGAAAAGATTTCGTAAAATCTTGGTAGCCGTTGTGGCAATGCTTGTTGCAGTTGTTGCAACTGCATGTTCAAGTAAGAGCAGTAGTTCAAAGGAAAACTACACTCCTAAGTCATTAACTATTCAATTTGTACCAAGTCAAGCTGCAACTAAGTTGCAAGCTCGTGCTAAGCCTCTTGAAAAGATGCTTTCAAAGAGATTAGGTATTCCTGTTCACGTTTCAATGTCAACTGACTACAACACTGTTGTAGAAGCTATGAAGTCAAAGAAGGTTGATGTTGGTTTCCTTCCACCAGATGGTTATGTATTGGCTCACAAGCAAGGCGCTGCTGATTTGCTTTTGCAAGCTGAACGTTGGGGCGTTAAACAACCAGGCGGTAAGGCAACTAAGGATTTAGTTAAGAACTATCGTGCCGAAATCCTTGTTAAGAAGGGTTCAAAGATTAAGTCATGGAAGGACTTGAAGGGTAAGTCAATCTCAGTTCAAAACCCAACTTCATCTGCAGGTTACGTTTTCCCAGTTGCTGAACTTAAGGAAAAGGGCTTGGATGTAACCAAGGACTCTAAGTTAGTTACTGTAACTGGTCATGACCAAGCTGTTTTGAACGTATTGAACGGTGACACCGATGCAGCATTTGTCTTTGAAGATGCACGTAACACTGTTTTGAAGGACAACCCAAAGATTATGAGTCAAGTTGTTCCAATTTACTTCACTAAGCCAATTCCAAACGATACTATTTCAGTAATTCCAAGCATGTCTAAGTCATTCCGCAAGAAGCTTGCTAAGGCATTTATCGCTGTTGGTAAGTCTAAGGAAGGCCGTAAGGTTATTGAAAGTGTCTACAGCCACGAAGGCTATGATTACGCTAAGGACAGTGACTTCAACATTGTTCGTAAGTATGACAAGATGGTTGAATCCACTAAGAAATAATAATTCAAATTAAGGGAGCTGCGATTAAATGGCAGATAAGCCAATGATCCAATTAAAAGATGTTTCTAAGATCTATGACAATGGGACTGTCGGTTTAAAGGACATCAATTTAACAATTAATAAGGGCGAATTCGTTGTAGTAGTTGGTCTATCAGGTGCAGGTAAATCAACTCTGCTTCGCTCCATCAATCGTTTACACAATATCAGTTCGGGCGATATTTTGATTGACGGCAAGTCAATTACTCAGGCAAAAGGTAAGAACTTGCGTAACTTGCGCCGTGATATCGGAATGATTTTCCAGAGCTTTAACTTAGTTAAGCGTTCCAGCGTTTTACGTAATGTATTAGTTGGCCGCGTTGCTTATTACCCAACTTGGAAGACCACGTTTAATTTATTTAGCAAAGAAGATAAACAAAAGGCCTATGAGGCTTTGCAAAAAGTTGACTTGGCTGACAAGGTTTATGCTCGTGCCGATGAGTTATCTGGTGGTCAACAACAACGTGTTGCGATTGCTCGTGTTTTGATGCAAAATCCTAAAATTATTTTGGCCGATGAACCAACTGCATCACTTGACCCACAAACATCAGTCAGAGTCATGAATGACTTAAAGATGTTGAACGAAAAATACGGCATGACTGTTGTTGCCAACTTGCACAGTATCGAATTGGCTCAACAATTTGGTGAACGTGTAATTGGTATTCGCGCTGGTCAAGTTGTTTATGATGGTAAGATGAAGGATACTCCTAAGTCTGTCTTCACTGATATTTATAATGGTGGCGACGGCAGCGAGGAGGCAGAATAATGCCTAAAACAAAAGATGCAATGAATTTGCCTAAGCGTAAATTCAAGATTATGAATTTGGTTTGGACCATCATCATGGTCGCTGGCTTGTTCATTTCAATTGATGTAACCAATACGCACATTTCTGTTTTATTCCAAAACTGGGATCAATTTGCGGATATTTTTGTGCAAATGTCTCACCCAGATTGGGGCTATATGAGTGTTATTTGGCCTAAGTTGATTGAAACGATTAAAATGGCTGTTTTGGGAACCGTCATTGGGTCAGTAATCGCATTTATTTATTCATTATTAATTGCACGTAATATTGTTAAAAACAAGGCAGTGACTGGTGTGCTTCGTTTTATCATGAACATCATCAGAACTATTCCTGACTTGCTTTTGGGTGCGATTTTCGTAGCTATTGTTGGTATCGGTCCTGTTGCCGGTGTCATGGCTTTGGCAGTTTTCACCTTTGGTGTGGTTGTTAAGCTGTTCTACGAAGCAATTGAAACTATTGATCCAGGTCCAATTGAAGCTTTAACTGCAGTAGGTGCTAATAAATTACAAATTATTCACCAAGCAGTTTTGCCACAAATCATGACTTACTTCATTTCATATGTTTTATATGCATTCGAAATCAATGTCAGAGCATCAACAGTCCTTGGTTATATCGGTGCCGGTGGTATTGGTTTGAACTTGCAACAGACTTTGCAGGTCTTCAACTATGCTCAAACTGGTACGATCATCATCGTTATTATCGTAGTTGTTGTCTTAATCGACTATGTTTCATCTAAGTCACGGGAGGCGTTAATGAGATAATGGATACTACTATGAAAAAATTACCTGCTAAACCCGTTGACCGTAAGAAGCAAGTAGTGCATTGGCTGATTGCGATCGTGACAATCATCATTATTGTTTGGTCATTCACTGGCATTAACTTTGGTGGGATCAAGGCAACTGCTGGCCAGATTGCAGGAGCGATTTTCTCAGGGATTTTCCATCCGGATTGGAAATACGTTTACAATGGCTCTGGTGAAGATCTGATCTCGCAATTATGGCAAACTATTTGTATCGCATTCTTAGGTACATTTATTTCTGCAATTATTTCATTGCCATTTGCCTTTTGGGCAGCACACACTAAGCATAAGCACTGGTACACTTCAAGAATTGGTAAAATTGTTTTGGCAATTATCCGTTCTTTCCCAGAAATTGTTTTAGCCTTGATGTTCATTAAAGCTGTGGGTCCAGGCTCTGCAGCCGGTGTTTTGGCATTGGGTTTCCACTCGGTGGGGATGCTTGCCAAGCTGTTTTCAGAGGCAATTGAAAACTTGGATGACGGACCAAATGAAGCTGTTGTTGCAGCCGGTGGTTCTAAGTTTCATGTGGTCATGTTCTCAACTTTGCCTAACTTGATGCCAGCACTTATTTCAAATACGCTTTATCGTTTTGATGTTTCCATTCGTTCTGCATCTATCCTTGGTTTGGTAGGTGCCGGTGGTATCGGTTATCCATTGATTATTGCTTTGCAATATCGTCAATGGGACCGTGTTGGTATCATTTTGCTAGGGATCATCATTATGGTGGTGATCATCGACTGGATTTCTGGTTGGATCAGAAAGAAGTTAGTCTAATTCCCAAAATTTGAATATTAAAGAAAGCGAAGACGAAAAGTCCTCGCTTTTTTGTTAGCCGTGAAATTTAAATTGGCATTGATTAAGATGATCATTAATTAATCCGATTCCCTGCAAGTAGGAATAAATGACTACAGGTCCCACAAAGGAAAAACCATCTTTTTTCATTTGTTTGGATATCTTCTGCGATAGGTCATTAGAAGCGGGAACGTCATCAAAGCTGGCAATATCATGCACAATTGGAGTAGGTACAAAATTTTGTAAATATTTGGCGACTGAACAATATTTTTGTTCAATTGCCAAAAATGCCCGAGCATTTTTAACAGCAGCATTAATTTTCATTCGATTACGGATAATGCCCTTGTTTTGCATTAATGACTCGATATCTTTATCGGTCATCTTTGCGACTTCAGAGATCTGCCAATTTTTGAATGCAGCTTTAAAATTGTCGCGTTTATGCAAAACTGTGGACCAGCTTAAACCTGATTGGAAAAGTTCGAGCACAAGCATTTCATACAAATGTGACTCATCTAGATTAAGTTTGCACCATTCATGATCGTGATACTCCTGTACTGCTTCGTCTTTTGTATCGCCCCATGGACAGCGAATAATTTCTTGATTCATATTTTTCTCTCTTTCTATGTAAGTAATGTTTTACCCCTCTATTATTTATTACGCAAAAAAATGCGATTATTTTTTGAGAAATTATATTTTTATGTGCGAAATAAGGGTTTTAACAGCTTTTTTTGCTATAATTAGGTGTGAATTTCGAGGAGGATCCTATGGAAAAATTAGATACCATGATGTTGGCTGATGATTTAGCCTTATCACAAGATAAAATTTTAAATGGCGAACAAGACTTTGGCGCTGAAGCTGTTTACAAAGTAATCGATAACTTGGGCGTTTTAAATAACCCAATCAAGGATTACTTCGACATGACTGAAGAACAATATTATGAAGCTGAAAGCGATCACAAACTAACTTTGATCAAGATGGACAGTAAGTTGACTGATTTGCATGATCGCATTTTAACTAACCATGTTGATGGTTTTGTTGATAAGGACGAGATCAACTTGACCTACAATCATGAGAATCCATATGAAGATGATTTATACGATCCAACTACTGATTATCGTGAAATTGTTTACAGCTTGAAAGTTATTGGTGCGGTTCAAGCAATTGCAGCTAAGGACTTGCAAGAAGTATTGTCTAAAGATGCTGTATTATCAATTGGACTTGCCGCATATTCTTTAGCACACAACGCATAAATTATTTGAGTCGGCTGGTAAGCGGCCGGCTTTTTTTGCTTTTTTGAGGCGAAAAGATGAATTTGTTTAAACACATAAAGGGAATAGTTGATCGAATCGTTGGCGCCAAAAAACGCTCTGCAATGGATAAAGATAGTGAATTGCTTGATCCGATGCAAAAATATACTACTGTTGGAGAATATCATGTTGGTGCCGTTGATGGTACGCCGCATGGTAAGGACTATGTTTTAACCGTTTATCAAGACGAAGACGGCGTGTTGCGACAAGCACTTAGTCCAGAGAGTACAACGAAATTAGCACCGGAATATTTACGCAAGTATAATGCGAAACTAGGTCATTTTCGTGCCTTTCATAATAAGAAGACAGGGCGCCGTTATTGGGTGGAAAATTACTTGGATAATTTCACTACGGAAGTGAAAAAGCATATTCGCCCAGGCACTAATTCGGTCAATATCGGTGTAATTACAGATACTCACTTTAAAGATAAAGATAGCAGCGATTTTTATGGCTTTAATGGGCTGCAACATGTGCAAGAATTTTCTTATTTAGATCAATCTGGCTTGCTAGATTTAAAAGTCCACTTAGGTGACTGGATCGATGGCTCCGATGCTGGTCTGGTCAGTGAAAGTGAATTGGTCAAGCTGAACAAGTCTTTTAAGTCGGATCAGGTGCCATACTTGAGTATCAAGGGTAATCATGATGAAAATGATAAGTTTGATGAACATCATGATTTAAAAGCCTCATTTCCAGAAAATGAATTCGAAAATATTATGTGGCCCGATATGTACCGGCAACGAGGAATTCATTATGTTTCGCGCCAGCACGGGGTAGCATACTTTGATTTAGATGACGTGCGGGTGATTTCAGTTAATACGTCAGATGTTCCATATGAATTAAATAACCGCGGGCAAAAGCGCTATGACAATAAGATTGTATTGGCTGTGCGTGAAGATCAAATTGAGGAAATTATCGAAATTTTGGCTAATTCTTCCAACAAAAAGATCATCTTCATGTCCCATGCCAACCCGATTAATCGAAAGGGGTCTAATGCACTTAAGTATAATGGCCGCTCTTTGCACGAACTGCTAGTTGCCTTTAATCAACGTGAAAAAGGTCGAATGCACGCTAGCAATGGTGTTCCAACAGAATTTCGTTTATCAAATGATTTTGATTTTACCAATATCAAGAATGCGAGAATTATTGCCTACTTCTGCGGACATCGGCATCGTGAAGACCAGTATCGGATCAACGGGATTCAATATATTTTGTTTAACTGTTCTGCCTTGATGGGGCCAAATCATTCGCTAACAACTAAATACAACAAAAACTTAGACCGAAGAATTGATCAAAATAATGAATTTGCGGGTTATATTGTGAACGTCGATTTAAAACGACACCGCATTCAATCCTTTGGCTATGGTGCAGCTTCTAGACGCCGGGTGTATTTCATTTAGTTAAGGAATAGTAAAGGTATTTGGCTATTACAAGTGTTTAGCTTATAATAAAAAAGTTAAAGTAAAAAATAGTGAATATTATAGCAAATATTAAGATTTAGAGAATTGACTTAGGGGAATTTAAATTATGTGCGGAATTGTCGCGTTTTATGATCCAAAGATAAATGAAAAACAAGCTGTCATTGGTAAAATGATGGCTGCAATTAAACACCGTGGACCTAATTCTGACGGTTATTATACTAACGATGAAGTTGCCCTTGGCTTTAGAAGATTGTCAATTATTGACCTTCGTGGGGGCAGTCAACCTATTTATAACGAAGATAAAACTCGAGCAATTATTTTTAATGGGGAAATTTATAACTTTAAACCATTAAGAGAAGAATTAATTAAGGCAGGTCACGTCTTTTCTACTAAGGCCGATACTGAAGTATTATTGCACGGCTATGAAGAATGGGGCATGGATGGCTTACTTAAACGTGTTCGCGGGATGTTTGCCTTCCTTATTTGGGATGACAACAATAAGACCCTTTATGGTGCCCGTGACTTCTTTGGGATTAAGCCAATGTACTACAGTAACCAAAATGGACACTTGCTTGTTGGTTCAGAACTTAAGAGTTTCTTGGAATTTCCAAAGTTTAAGCGCGAATTAAACGTTGAAGCAGTTAAGCCATATTTGATGAACCAATACAATGACCTAGAAGAAACCTTCTTTAAGGGCGTTTACCGTTTTCCAGCCGGTCATTGGTTCGAATATAAAGATGGCGAGATGAAGACCCACCAATACTGGGATGCTGAATATAAAGAAAATAGCCTTTCCTTTGAAGAAACTTTGCAAAAGATCAACGAAGATTTGAAAGAAACGGTTGATTTGTATAGAAACGCTGATGTTAAGGTGGGTGCATTCTTGTCAGAAGGTATTGACTCTTCATACTTGACTACTTTGCTTAACCCAGACGATGTTTTCTCAGTAAGTTTTGATGACTCAACTTACGATGAAGCTTCAAAGGCTAAGGCATTAGCTGACATCAACCACTGGAAGTTCTACAGTGACAAGGTTGATGCCGACGAAGCTATGCGTGATTTTCCAGAAATGCAATACCACATGGATGAACCAGATGCCAACCCATCAATCATCCCACTTTGGTACTTGTGTAAGTTAGCTCGTAAGCACGTTACTGTTGCACTTTCTGGTGAAGGTGCCGACGAATTGTTTGCTGGCTACGTTAACTACGGGATGCACACTCATAACGATATCATTAAGATCTTCACTAGCGAACTTAAGAAACTTCCTAAGAAGAAGCAAATTAAGTTGGCCCACAAGATTAAGAAGATGCCTAATTTCCCAGGTAAAGTTCACATGTACACCAACTTGGCTGAACCAAGTGAATTCTACGTTGGTCAATCAGTAATTTACGATATGGATTACCCAACTATCTTTACCTCAAAGGATGCCAACAGCATTTTGCAACCAACTTACCGCAATAAGTTGACTGTTAACGGCATTTACCAAAAGGACTTCAAGAAGGTTAAGGGCATCGATAACGTTAAGCAAATGCAATACATCGATTTGCACCACTTCATGATTAACGATATTGAACAAAAGGCCGATAAGATTTCAATGGCTCACTCACTTGAAGTTCGTGTTCCATATCTTGATAAGAAGATCGCAGAATTAGCTAACTCAATCCCAACCAAGTACTTGGTTAACCGTCATGATACCAAGTACGCACTTCGTAAGGCTTCAGAGAAGGTATTGCCTGATGAGTGGGCTAAGAGACCTAAGCTTGGCTTCCCAACTCCAATTAAGCAATGGTTGAAGGAACCACGTTTTTACAAACAAGTTCATGCTCTTTTTGAAGAAGAATTTGTCAACGATATTTTTGACCAAAAGAAGATTATCAAGTTACTTGACGACAACTATGAAGGTGATGGCTCACATAGACGTCAAATCTGGACTATCTACACCTTCCTTGTTTGGTACAAGTTGTTCTTTGTTGATTACGAAAACACAGTTAAGAAATATCAACACGTGCAACCTGAAGTTGCTAAGCTAATTTCACAGGGTAAATTACTATAATTCTAGGGAGATTTTTTGAGGATGAGTAAAAAATTTACGCCGATCTTACTCGGTAGTGATATCAACGTGTATGGTATGGCACGTTCATTTAATGAAGCATATGGCATTAAAGTGAAGGCCTTAGCTGACGTTCAACTTGCTGCTACTCGTTATTCAAGCATTGTGGACGTTGAATTGCATCATGGCTTTAGTAGTGATCCTACTTTTATGGACGTGATGCACAAAAAGATGGAAGAATACAAGAATCACGAGGAGCCAGTTATCTTGATTGCTTGTGGTGATGGCTATGCTGAGTTGCTTTCTAAGCACCAAGATGAATTGAAAAAGGTCTTTATCGTTCCTTACATAAAATATGACTTACTTGAAAAATTAATCTCTAAGGAAGGCTTTTATGAAATTGCGGAAGAATATGGCTTGCCTTACCCTAAGACTAAGATCATTACGATGGATGACTACAAGTCAGGTAAGTACGAGGATGTCCCATTTGATTTCCCAGTGGAATTAAAGCCGGAAGATCCAGTTTCATGGTTGAAGTGTCAATTTGAAGGTCGGAAGAAGACTTTTGCCATTCAAGATAAGGCTGAATTTAAGGATATCGTAACTAAGATTTATACTCATGGCTACAACGCTGACCTTATTTTGCAAGACTTTATTCCTGGTGATGATTCTAACATGCGGACCTTGAATGCTTATGTTGATAAGAACCACCAAGTAAAAATGATGTGTTTAGGGCACCCATTATTGGAAGACCCAACTCCACAATCAATTGGTAATTACATGGCGATTTTGCCTGAGTACAATGAAAAATTGTACGAAGAAGTACAACAATTCCTTGAAAAGTTGAACTACACTGGTATGGCCAACTTTGATATCAAATATGATCCACGTGATGGTGAATTCAAGTTCTTCGAAATCAACTTACGTCAGGGACGTTCTAGCTTCTACGTAACTTTGAATGGTTACAACTTGGCTAAATGGTACATTGATGACTATGTTGAAGATGCCTTGAAAGATAAGGAAACAGTTTATGGTAATAAGCTTGAATCTAAATACAAGCTTTGGTTAGGCGTGCCTAAGAAGATCTTCAATAATTATGCTTATGACAACGACTATAAGACGACTGCTGACGAACTTATTCGTGAGGGCCGCTATGGTACTACTGTCTTTTATGACAAGGATAGAAACTTCAAGCGCTGGTTATTGATGAAGTACATGTTCCATAACTACTTCAAACGTTACAAGACTTACTATGAAGTTAATAAGGGTAAGATCTTTGACGAAGAAAATAAAAAATTAAACAAATAGTTTAAATTGAGAGGTAAAAAATGCCTCTCTTTTTTTCTAAAAAAATTTTAGCTGAATCATTTCCTAATTTAATGGTCTTTTGGTTAATACAAGATATATTCATCTATATTTGAACATAATACAAGATGTTGTGTTTTGCGCTATGATAAAGACACGATATTTGGAGTGATTGAAATGCTAAAAGAAGAATTTAACCAACAAAATGTAACAAAATTTAATACGCCTAAAACTTTCGTTAAACGTGATGGGTCAAAGTATCCGTTCGCAATTTTTAAACTCAACATGGTTTTGCATAACCTAGATTTAGATAATGTAGCACCTGCTGTAATTGAAAAAATTGTGGCTAAACTAGATGCTGCTGATGAAGTAAATGCACAAGATGTAGCAGTTGCTTTTAGAGATAGCCTAAATGAGTTGGGTTATTTGGATGAAGCTAAAGCTTATGTGCAATACCGCAAGCACGATGAAGAGGAATGGATTAAACAAACCGATACTCGTGCACGGTTAAAGCGAATGGTTAATGGTGACCCAACGATTGTTAACGAGAATGCCAACAAAGATAGTGAGGTCTTCAGTACTCAACGTGATTTAACTGCCGGGACCGTTGGTAAAACAGTTGGTTTGACCATGATGCCTGAGCACATTGCTAAAGCCCACTTGCGCGGTGATATTCACTGGCATGACTTGGATTACACACCACTTTCACCAATGACTAACTGCTGTTTGATTGACTTTAAGGATATGCTAACTAATGGCTTCAAGATTGGAAATGCCTATATGACTAGTCCTAACTCAATCAATGTGGCTACACATCAAGTTACGCAAATTATTACTAATGTAGCTTCTAGTCAATATGGTGGCTGTTCTTTTGATCGAGCTGATGAAGTGTTGGCTCCTTTTGCAGAGAAAAACTACCAAAAGCATTTAAAGGATGCTGGCAAGTTCATTGATGATCCTGAAAAGCTGGAAGAATATGCTAAGAGTCAAACTAAGAAGGACATTTACGATGCCATGCAAGGCTTGGAATATGAGATTAATACCATGTTCTCTAGCCAAGGGCAAACGCCATTTACTACTTTAGGTTTTGGTTTAGGTACTTCTTGGATTGAAAAAGAAATTCAAAAAGATATCTTGCGTATCAGAATTAAAGGATTGGGTAGAGAACGCAGAACCGCAATTTTCCCTAAATTAGTTTTCACCATTAAGAAGGGCTTGAACTTACATCCAGGGGACCCTAACTACGATGTTAAACAACTGGCTATTCAATGTTCAACTAAGCGGATGTATCCAGACGTTTTAATGTATGATACGATCAAGAAAATTACAGGTTCTTTCAAGGCTCCAATGGGCTGTCGTTCATTCTTACAAGGCTGGAAGGATGAAAATGGTAAGGAAGTTAACTCGGGCAGAATGAACTTGGGTGTTGTAACTGTTAACTTGCCAAGAATTGCCATGGAGAGTCATGGCGATAAGAAGTTATTCTGGGAAATCTTCAATACTAGAATGCGGACTTGCCACCAAGCTTTAGCCTTTAAGGGTAGACGTGCAATTCAAGCTAAGCCCGAAAATGCGCCAATTATGTATCAATATGGCGTCTTTGGTAAACGACTTAAGCCAGGTGATGATGTTAACGAGCTTTTCAAAAATGGTCGAGCTACGATTTCGTTAGGCTACATCGGTTTGTACGAAGTAGGGACAGTCTTTTATGGTCCTGATTGGGAACACAATGAAGAAGCACATGATTTTACAATTGAGATCGTGAAGAAAATGCATGACTTGTGTGCTAAGTGGGAAAAAGAGGACCCATATCATTGGCATTACAGTTTGTACTCAACTCCTAGTGAAAGTCTAACTGATCGCTTCTGCCGGCTCGATACGGCAAAGTTTGGCAAGGTGAAGGACATCACTGATAAGGAATACTACACTAATTCGTTCCACTATGATGTTCGTAAGCACCCAACCCCATTTGAAAAGTTGACTTTTGAAGCACCATATCCATATTATGCTGCAGGTGGTTTTATCCATTATTGTGAGTACCCTAACTTGAAGCAAAATCCAGCAGCCCTTGAGGCAGTTTGGGATTGGGCTTATGACAAGGTAGGCTATCTAGGAACTAATACGCCAATTGATAAATGTTATAAGTGCGGTTTTGCTGGTGAATTCAAGTCTACTGCCAAGGGTTTTGAATGTCCTAAGTGTGGTAATCATGATCCTGCTACTTGTGATTGTGTCAAGCGAACTTGTGGCTACTTGGGCAACCCATTGAAGCGGCCAATGGTTCACGGTCGTCATGAAGAAATCGTGCACCGGGTTAAGCATATGGACTTTGGCATGGAAGATAGTTTAGCTACCGAAGAAGAAGTAAAAAACGGTGAGTACTAATGCCTGAAAAAGATAAAAACACTCAAGAAGGACCAGATATCCGGAGTAATTTGATCAAGGTTAATATGGGTGGGGATACCATGTTTGTGGATCCTGACCAATATAAGCCACAGTTAGATCACCAACGTGAGTTAAAAAGAATGCACCGCAAGCCGAAAAATCCAAAACCACAAGAGTGGAAGACTGAGGATTATTCTAAACATAAAATTGCGGATTATAAGCCATTTAACTTTGTTGATGGTGAAGGCGTTAGATGTAGTCTTTATGTTTCAGGCTGTTTGTTCGATTGCCCTGGTTGCTATAATTTAGCAGCCCAAAACTTTAATTATGGTTTTCCATATACGCAAGAATTGGAAGACCGCATTATTAAAGACTTGGGCCAGCCATACGTGCAGGGATTAACCTTACTAGGTGGAGAGCCATTCTTGAATACTTGGGTTTGTTTAAGAATTATTAACCGAATTCGAAAAGAATTTGGCCACAGTAAGGACATCTGGTCCTGGTCTGGATATACTTGGGATGAATTGCAAAAAGAAACACCTGATAAAAAGGAAATGTTGTCTAAGATAGATATTCTAGTTGATGGCCGCTTTATGAATGATTTAAAGGATTTAACCCTGCAATTCAGAGGTTCTAGTAACCAACGAATTATTGATGTGCCAAAGTCGATGAAGGCAGGCAAGGTTGTCATCTGGGATAAATTGCAAAAATAAGATAAACTAAAGTCCGGAATGATTTTCTGGACTTTTTTGCTAGGTGAAAAAATGGAAGAAAAAAATATTAAACAAGTTGATCAAATCATGACGGCCTTGACCCAAGTGATTGATCCAGAATTACAAGTTGATGTAGTAAATCTTGGTCTGATTTATGGCATCGATATCGAAGGAGATAAGGCAACCATTAAGATGACTTTGACAATTATGGGTTGCCCTTTATCTGATTATTTGGAACAACATATTCAAAAAGCTGTTCTTTCAGTTGCTGGAATTAAGTCTTGTGACATTAAGTTGGTCTGGTATCCCGTCTGGACGACAGAGCGTCTTTCTAGTGCAGCTAAAAAGCAATTAGGTGTAACTAACCATGATGATCAAATTAAGCAGGAGAAAGCCACCAAAGAGAAGATTATCGACTTTTCAGTACCGATCAAGAAAATGGCAGATGAATACCCTGACTTTGTTCAAATTATGTACGATTGTGGTTTTACTAGAATTAAAATTCCTGGATTGCTTAAAACGGTGGGGCGTGTGATGACCATTCCATTGGGAGCCCAGGCAATGAAACTTGATTTGGCTAAAGTGAAAAAAGCATTTGAAGATAAAGGATACAAGGTAATCAATGACTGATAAAAAAAGACAGGACGCAATCCTGAAAATTTTGCATTATATTCAAAACGGCGGCGATTTTGCGACCGCAAAGAAGATGTTTCAAGAAGAATTCGATCAGGTTGATGTGGCCGAAATCACAGCGGCAGAGCGCGAATTAATCAAGCAGGGGTTAAACCCAGCAGAGATTCAATACCTGTGTAATGTGCATGCCGATGTCTTTAAGGGTAATATCAAGGAGAATGCGGTAAATCCTGATTTTGCTACTCCGGGGCACCCGGTGCATACGATTAAGCTGGAAAATATGGTACTGAAATCATTGGTTAATGACGCACTCTTGCCAGATTTGAAAAAGTATCAAGCAGGTCAAGATACACTGGATAAAATCAGAAAAGAATTGAGTGATTTGGCAACAATCGATAAGCATTACCGACGTAAGGAGACCTCGCTTTTTCCATTAATGAATAAATATGGCATTACAGCTCCGCCCGAAGTGATGTGGGGCGTTGATGATGATATTCGCGATTTAATTGGGGATGCAAGCAAGATTGCTGGTGAGGAGCATCCAGATAAAGATCAGTTGGCTGAGGCAATTAAAAAGGCGAGTCATGAAGTGCTTGAGATGATCTTTAAAGAGGAGAGCATTATGATTCCGATGATAGACGAGGTAGCTGATCAAGATGATTGGTACAACGTTAAACGCGAAGAGAGTCAGATTGGCTATACCCTGATTCGCAAGCCAATGAATTGGAAGCCAAAGGAAGCCAAAAAAGAAGCAGGGCCTATTTCTGTTAGCAATCTTTCATCCTTCCTCATTAATTTTGAAGAAGGAAGGTTAAATTTAGAGCAGTTAAATGCAATTTTGGATATGTTGCCATTTGCATTGACCTTTATTGATGAACACGATAAGGTAGCTTATTTTGGCGGCGGTGCTGAGATTTATCCGCACTCGCGCAATGCTATTGGCAATGACGTATTCTCGTGTCATACTGCTAAAAGTAGACCGTTAATTAAAAAGATTTTTGCGCAATTTCATTCAGGTGAAGTTGACAAGTATGAGTTTCACTTTACTCCACACAAGATGAAGCGCTGCTTATACCTACGCTATTATGCAGTACGTGATAAAAATGGAAAGTATCTGGGTTGTCTTGAGGTAGCACAAGATGTGACGGAAATTAGAAGCTGGACTGAAGAAAAGAAAAAAATTTAACTTGTTGGGCTGTGTTCTAGTAAGGGATGCAGCTTTTTCTTTTGCCCTCGTGCAAAAAATCACAATTCTTGCTAGACTAGATTGAGAGAATGATTAAAAAGAAGGGAAGAGAGAAAATGCGCACAGCACATGGAAAACAACCAGCTGATGAAATCAAATTGCATTGGCTTCTTCTAGGCCAATTACTAACGTGGCTGGGTTCCAGCTTCATTTGGCCATTGACTTCAGTTTACCTGCACGACCATCTTGGCGTTTCACTAGCTTTAGTGGGTGTCGTTTTGCTGTTCAACTGTGTTGCAAATATGATTGGGTCATTTATTTCAGGCTGGTGCTATGACCATATGGATCCATATGTCTTGCTGATTGTGGGGGCTGCTTTAGATGCGGCTGTCTTATTTGGCATGGCTTTGAATCATAGTTGGCCGTTATATTGGCTCTGGATGACTTTAACTGGCTTTTTGGGCGGCTGGAATGGAGCATTGATTAACTCGATTGCTACTAGTATTAAATCTAAGCCAGGTCGTTATGTCTTCAATATGATCTATTTTGCTCAAAATGTTGGGGTCGTTTGTGGGACATTAGCAGTAGGTTATCTTTATGATTATTCAGTGACTTTATTATTTGTCATTGCTGGTCTTTTATTCGTTGGCGTTTGCGTTAACGCAATTATTAATTATCGGCCAATGATTCAGTTCCACAAGGAGCGTTTGGCTAACAAGGGCGAATCAAAGAAGCAGGCCTTTGAGCCGATGCCTAAATACAATCTGATTATGTCAATTGGCTTTTTTGTTACGATCGCTGTAATTTGGTTGATGTACATGAACTGGGAATCAAACTTGTCTGTATACATGGTTTCTTTGGGCATTCCTTTTCATCTGTATAGTTTGTTATGGACCATCAATGCCGGAATTATTGTCATCGTGCAAGCTATCTTAAGTCGTTTTACTATCTTTAAGAGCTTATTTAGACAAATTTTATTTGGCACTTTGATGTTTGCAATTTCTTTTGTTACTTTGATTTTTGCCAAAGATTTTGCACATTTCGCCTTATCCATGGTTATCTTAACTTTAGGTGAAGCAACCGCAATGCCGTCGATACCAACTTATGTAAATGATCTGTCGCCCGATTCTAGCAAGGGCAAGTATCAAGGCTTAACCTTGTCTGCATCGTCAATTGGTCGAGCTCTAGGGCCGTTATTTGGTGGTTTAATCATTGAAGATTTCGGCTATATTCAATTCTTTGCTGTTGCTGCAATTGGTATCTTTTTGCTTTTAGTCATGCTTATTCCAATGCATGCGAAACTACAGAAAAAACTAAAATTATTTGTAAAATAAAAACAACATGATAGCGTTAATTTTTTTATAATGCTATCATGTCTTTATATGAAAAATTTTTCCACTAGGGAGGTAATTTAATGTATTTTAACGTACGCGGCGGTGCTGGTGACATTACTAAGGCTAATACTTCAGCGCGTCTACAAGATAATTTATATTTGGCTGTTAACTCAGAATGGTTGGAAAAGGCTAAAATTCCATCTGATCGTTCAAGAACCAGTTCATTTGATGGGATCGATCTTAATATTGAAAAGAACTTGATGCAAGATTTTGCAGATTTTGCTGCTGGTAAGAAGGAACTGCCTACTGTGCCTAACTTCAAGAAGGCAGTTGAGCTTTACAAGGTTGCTAAAAACTTTGACAAGCGAAATGCGGATGGTGCCGCACCTATTCAGGCAGATTTGCACGAAATTTTAGACTTGCGCAACTTCGCTGACTTTAACTTGAAGGCAGCAGATTTTTACAAGAATGGTTTTGCCGTTCCATTTGCTTTCAGTGTTGAAGCAGATATGAAGAATACTAAGATTCACTCATTGAATTTTGGTGGTCCAAGTACTTTCTTGCCAGATACGACTACTTACAAGACTCCAGCTGCTGAGAAGTTATTGGATGTTTTGAAAAAGCAATCTATTAAGTTGTTAACAATGGCCGGACTTGATGAAAAGGACGCAGAAGATTACGCTGGCTTGGCAATTAAGTATGACGCTAAGATTGCTAAGGTAGTTAAGTCAACTGAAGAATGGGCTGATTATCCAGCAACTTATAATCCAGTTTCATTGACTGACTTTGAAGCAAAATTCGATTCCTTCAAGATGGATTACTTCTTGGGCGGATTATTTACCAAGAAGCCAGAACGGGTAATTTCAACTGAACCACGTTACTTAGATCACGCGGAAGAATTGTTGAATGAAGAAAACTTTGCTGAAATTAAGGCTTGGATGCTGGTTAAGTTTATTAATGGCGTAGCTTACAGCTTGTCACAAGATTTCCGTGAAGCTGCCTTTCCATTTAGTCAAGCTTTGTCAGGCCAACCTGAGCTTTCAAGTGGCGTTAAGCAGGCATATCATATTACTAATGGTGACTTCGGCGAAGTAGTAGGTGTCTACTATGGTCAAACTTACTTTGGCGCAGAAGCTAAAGCAGACGTGACTGATATGATTCACAAGATGCTTGATGTTTATGAAAAGAGAATTCGTGAAAATTCATGGCTTTCTCAAGCAACTAAGGATAAGGCAATCGTTAAGTTGCGCGCTTTGATCTTAAAGATCGGTTATCCAGACAAGATTGAAGAAATCTATGACCGTTTACAAGTTGATCCAACTGCTAGCCTTTATGAAAATGAAGTGCAATTTGGTCGGGAACAAATTAAGTACAATCTTGAGAAATTGTACCAAGATGTTGACCGTACGGTATGGTTGATGCCAGGTGATATGGTTAATGCATGTTACGACCCACAAAGAAATGATTTAACTTTCCCAGCTGCAATTTTGCAAAAACCATTCTATGACTTGAAACAAAGTCGTGCTACTAATTATGGTGGAATCGGCGTTGTTATTGCACACGAAGTTTCTCATGCCTTTGACAATAACGGTGCTCAATTCGATGAGTTTGGTAACATGAAGAATTGGTGGACTGATGAAGATTTTGCTGAATTCAAGAAGAGAACGCAAGCTGAAATCGACTTGTTTGATGGTATTGAATATGGCCCTGTAACCTTGAACGGTAAGCAAATCGTGTCTGAAAATATTGCCGACCAAGGTGGTTTAACTGCTGCTGTTGAAGCTAATAAGGGTGAAGGTGCTGATAAGAAGGCAATGCAAGAGTTGTTTGAAAACTTTGCTCGCGTTTGGGCAACTAAACAATTGCCAGAGTCAATCAAGACACAAGTATCTATTGATGTTCATGCACCCGGTCCAGAGCGTGCCAACGTTCAATCACAATGCCAAGAAGAATTCTATAAGGCTTTTGATGTGACTGAAAATGATGGTATGTGGCTTGCTCCTGAAAAGAGAGTAGTAATTTGGTAAGTAACTTTTCTTAATATCGAGTATGAAAAATTAGCTAAATTACATATAAGCTTCTATAATAAGAATGACTACAGTGCTGCTACTACACTGCAGCCCTTTATAACTTATTACCCATTAATAAATTTTTTGCACTAAAAAAGGCTCCTGTTCGGAGTCTTTTTTTGATGGTTATTTTGTTTTAGCGTTGGAATAATCTTTTGGTTTAATCCGTTTAATATAGGATGGATTTGGTCGACCAAGGATTAATGGAATCCGCTCGATGATTGTGTCAGCGTATTCCAATCCGAACCAGGAAGCAGGATTGGAAGAAAGGTTCTGCAAACGAACACGAGCTTCGACTAACCATTTTTCATATCCTACTAATTGCGTTTGCGGACTAATTACGTCTTGAACAATTACGAAGGCAAAGTCACCAACGTCCCGTCCTGGGGTAGTGGTGTATTCCTGTGGTTGTGCCTCGATCGTTCCGTCAGCAATCAAGTCGTGAACAATCTGACGAATGTAGACGTTCACACTGGTCTGCTTCTTGAATCCAAGATAAAGCTGAATGTTAATCACGTTCTTAGTACCGTAAGTGTTAACAGCATATTCAGCGGTAAATGGCTCGTTAGTAACATTGACAGTGACAAACCAGTAAGCCTTTGCTCGTTTAGGTCTTTTATCCAAAATTGAGTACAGGATTTCACGTTTGATAAACTTGTTGTACTTAACGTTGGCCATGTAAACCAAGTTGGTAGCATAAGTTGGGTAATTTTCATCGTGACTTAAGTTCGTTAACATGTCGGTATATTCATCTAAGCGAACGTAAGCATTGCGAGCTTCACGCTTGTCACGAACCTTGTTGCCGTAATACCAAACATACATTACGAAGCCGATAGCACCAGCGATGAAGAGTGAAACGTAACCACCATGAGTAAATTTAGTCAAACTTGAAATCATAAACATGATGTCAAGGACACCGAAGAAGATCAAGAAGATCCAGTTCCAAACAGTGTTGACTTTCTTCATTACTAACCATTCATAAAGCAGGATGGTAGTCATTAACATTGAAATTGTAATGGACAGACCATAAGCTGCTTCCATGTGAGCTGAAGTTTGGAAGTATAAGACGATTGCGATAGTAGCAACACAGATACCCTTGTTAATGGAAGGAATATAAATTTGTCCTTTTTCGTTAGATGGGTAGTTGATGTTCATTCTTGGCAAGAACTTCAAGCCTGAAGCTTCTGCAACTAAAGTGAATGAACCAGTAATTAGGGCCTGAGAAGCAATAACAGCAGCAATAGTAGCCAAAATGATGGCAAACAATCTGATGTTAGCTGGGATCATTTCAAAGAATGGATTGAGCACACCGCCGTCTGCAGGACGGTAAGTTGGGTTGTTCAAAATCCAAACGCCTTGACCAAAGTAGTTGAGTGACAAGCAAACAAAAACAAATGGCCAAGAACCAATAATATTGCTTTTACCAACGTGACCAACATCTGAATATAGGGCCTCAGCACCAGTAGTAGCCAGGAAGATTGATCCTAAAATAAAGAGACCTGCCTTGTTATATGGACTAACTAATAACCTAATAGCGTAGATGGGATTGATTGCTTGCAAGATTGACCAGTCACCAGCCATGTTCATTACACCCATTACGCCCAAAAAAGTGAACCAAAGGAACATGATTGGGCCGAAGGCTTTACCAATGATACTAGTTCCCATTTTTTGGATAGAAAACAGAACTAGCAGAATGACTACAGTGATGGCAATAACCATGTTTTGAGTAGAAACGGGTACATTGCCGCCAAAGTTCAGTCCTTTCAGTCCTTCAATCGCAGTTGTAACTGTAACTGCTGGAGTTAAAGTACCATCGGCCAAAATAGCGGCTCCACCAATTAGCGCTGGTAGAACCAGCCATTTAGCTCGTTTTCTAACCAATGTGTATAAGGCAAAAATCCCACCTTCTCCGTGGTTAGTTGCCTTGAGGGCAATAATTACGGTTTGTAAGGTAGTTAGTAGCGTTACAGTCCAAAGAACCAATGAAATTGATCCAATGATAAAGTCACGATTTACATTACCAATGCCGCCATTGCCTTCGACAATTGATTTCATAACATAAAGCGGACTAGTACCGATATCGCCGTAAACAATACCGATGGCGATCAGTAAGCCAGCCGCGCTCATGCGTTTAGCTTTATTATTCATCATCTCGTTATCTCCCACAACAAAATTGTAGTTTTAATAAAAAAAGAAAATGCCACGATGACATTTTCCCTTGTTGTACCTATTTTCGTCTATTTCGCTGGACAATGCAAGTGAGATTTGTCAGAAATTGAATCTAGAATTTGGTGATGATAAAGTTAGTGCATTATAATAAAAAATATGCAGTAAAAAAGCTCCCATACAGGGAGCCTTTTTGATATAAATTATGAAAGTGATGAAGGAATCTTAGTACGTTGGTCTTCGTCCCATTTTTCCCATGCTTCATAAGTAAGCATTTCTTCTGGCTTAACACCAGTCTTTTCTTCCATGGTCTTAAGCAAGTCCTTAAAGTTGTAGTCGTGGTATTGTAACACATGATCAACCAACTTCTTGCGTGGGAAGTGGATGTTGTTTAAAACATAGCGATTGATATCAACCATGTTGTGATTTTCATCGTAAAGGTTGATAACTTCAAGATCGTCTTCATCGAATTCAGCGATGTAGAAGTTAGCGAAGACCTTTAAGTAATCAGGTTGTTCTTTGAATTCTTCCTGTGGCATAGTAGTCCTGTTAGCTTCTGGCATTACGACTTTAAGGTCGTCGTTTTCTTCATTTTCTTTATTAGCTTGAGCTTGAGCGTTCTTTTCTTCTTCAGTCAAAGTTGTTACCCCTTTATTTATAAATAAATAGATACAAAGTCAATAATAATTTTACAGACTTCTACAAATAAAAGCAAATAGAAGTGGTTGAGAGATGCAAAAGTATAGAAGTCAGTTTTGATTAGTAAAATGGAGTAAAATGAAGTAAAATATAAATGTAAAAAGTAAAATGAAGTAAAATGAGGGAAAATATGTATAATGAAAATCCTTTTGATGCTGAATTTGGCGGGATCCCAGAGCTATATCTTGATTTTAATGATGATGCAGTTAAATTTGCTCAAAGAGCCCATCGTCTCAAGAAACATCCAACTTATTCTCTCTTTATTACAGGGGTACGAGGTTCAGGAAAAACAGTTTTTATGAACAAAGTGGGTAAAGAACTAAAAAAATATAAAGATACTATGGTAGTCACTTTGCACAATTCTGATGATCTTTTTCGAATGATGTATATCAAGCTAGTGCCTATGCTAGATAAAATCAAAAAATGGACGCCATCAATTTCTATTAAAGTTCCTTTTGTATCAGTAGATTTCACTGAAGCAAATGAAAAGCATGATGAAATATATTATAAAGTAGAAATTAACAAGATTCTTAAAGCTTTGAACAAAGTGGGGATTCGTGTTGCATTTTGTATTGATGAAGTGTCAAATACACCCACAATTCAAAAATTGGCTGAGGAATTCAACGACTGGAGCCTAAATAACTATCAAGTTTCAGTGATTATGACCGGACTATTAAGTGAAGTGGCGGAACTATCAGGCACACATAATTTAACCTTCTTGGTTCGGGCGGATAGGTTTCACGTCTCTAAACTATTTGCGTCGTCAATTGCCAGAACTTACATGGATGTATTAGACATAACAGCTAAGCAAGCAGAAATTTTGGCAGATATGTCAAAAGGCTATGCTTATGCATTTCAATTGATCGGAGATTTGATGTATGAAAATTTGAGTCAAAAGATGACGTTTGAAAAAGCTTTGGAATATACTAAACTTAGATTCCGTGATGTACTTTTCAACCAAGCGTATGATGTAATTGCTCATGAATTAACGGATGTGGATTTTCAATTTTTGTACGCTATGGCGCAAGATAATAGTATTAGTTCAATTATTAGGACTATGCAAAAAAGTAAGCAGTATGTTAATAGCTATCGTGCAAAATTAATTAAATATGATCTAATTAAGCCAATAATTAGGGGAAAGGTCGGTTTTACCTTACCTTTGTTTAGAGATTTCATTCAAGCAAAGTATGATGAACTTAATTGGGGCTAGAATTATTGAAAAAATTCGACAGAAAATCACAGAAATGAACGCAGATCCAATTTGGAGGGATACTATTATGGACTATGAGACTAAGCTAGCTGAAGAGCGTGAATACGGTGAAGAAAAAGGAATTTTAAGTGCAACAGTGAATGCAATTAAGAAGATCATTCGTCGTAACCGAAGCTATGGTGTATCAGATTCCAAAACTTTGGAGGATCTGACAGAAGACTACCATGATTCTGTTTCCCGGGATCAAATTGAACAAATGATGAAAGAAGCCTAGGTCTAATGAAAATAGCCGCTACTCAATGTGAGTAACGGCTATTTTTTACTTCTCGTCATCAGCGGAGCTAGAACTTGCGGCAGATGATTGATCGTTGCTTGAGGAAGCCGCGCTGGATTGGTTGATGGATGATAATTTAAGTAATTATTCTTTTGAAAAAATATTTCTTACTTGTTGGAGTAAATTATCGAATTCTGTTGATTCTTTTATGTGGCCGATTATTTTTCCATGACGGGCAATGAAATCATACGATAGCATTTGAAATAATAATGCATCTCCATTTGTGTGACTAGCATAATCTAGCACATAGAATCTAAATGGATCATCTGTAATATGGTTATGAGTAATTGCTAGTCCTATTACTAATCCAGACTTTTTAGTGTAAGCATGTCTGCTCACTACTAAATAGCGTCTACGAATATTTCCTTTTTCAGGATCATGTCCACCCATTTCGTGACCAGCATGTGGTTCAGCATCGATCATTATTATGTCACCTTGATGGACATCAATCCTTCTCATTTGCTAGTTCCTTTCCGACAGGTTTGACTTCTCTAGGATTGTATCCTAATTCTTGGTATTCTCGCTTTATTTCAGTATCATAATCATAATCGTCATAAGCGGGGTCTGACCATAAATCATAATTGTTTTTAGCAATTCTTTTGTATACAATATCACCGTTTTTATTTACATCAACAGAGAATTCTGTATTAAGTGGAACTTTGATAGTACTTGGAATGGTAAGCACTATTGAATTTCCTTGTTTTCTAGCCTTGACTATCATAATAAGCCTTCCTTATGCTAAAAATATTTTATTATTTAAGTATATACTGTGAATACAGTGAGCACAAACAAAAGGAGCCACAAATTGGCTCCTTTTTCGTTTGCTTACTTGTTATCATCAGCAGCAGAGCTGGAACTTGCGGCAGATGATTGACTGCTGCTTGAGGAAGCTGCGCTGGATTGGCTGCTGGATGATTGTTCCTGCTGGTGATCGCTTGAAGAAGATGAAGAACTTGATTGATCATCTGACTTCTTGTTTGATGAGCTGGACTTCTTGGACTGCTCTTTATCCTTATCAGATGAGGATTTTGCAGAATCATCCTGACTAGAATTATCTTTGTTAGAATCTGCATCAGAATTATTAGATTTTTGCTGGTCAGGATCAGCGTTCTTTTTATTGGAATTATTATAGGAAGTATTATTGTGCGTTTGAGTGTTGGCATGGCTAATGTAAGCACCGGCGCCACCTCCACCTAAGATGAACATTGCAGCAATAACACCCCAAAAGACTAATTTCTTCATAATAATAAACTCTCCCTTATCTTAGAAAAAATATTAACGAATTTGAGCCAATTGGTGACTTTGAATCGTTAGTTATAGTGTAAGACATCTGGCCGGCAGGTTGATTACAAAATACTCAATTTTAACTAATTATTAAGAGGTAGGAAGAACATGAATTACGAATTAACTGAACAATCAATCCAATATGTATTTGGCAATAAGAAGTACAAGAATGGTCAAAAGACCCGCAATTTGAAGAACGTGAAGACTGGCGCTAAGGCAGATGAGTTGCAAAAGGTGGGTCAAGCAATTGCTAGTTTGCAAGAAGACTCACTTGATGAAGCATACTTAGTGCAGAAGTCACGTCTTGTACCAGCAGCTGAATAAATTAACGAACATATTTAGGAAATAAGGAGAAAAAATGATGGCTAAAACTACTAAGACTATGAAGTTAACTTTCTTGAACGGAGAAAAGAAGAAAATTAGTATTACATTGGGGGATGCAGTCGATAATCTAACTGCGGATCAAGTACGCGGTGCGATGAACACGATTGCGGAAGCCGATGCATTCGAGAAAGACGGTGTTGCATATTATCACACTCCTCAATCAGCTGCATACATTGAACGCACTGTTACTGATATCTTTAATGATTCAGCAGAATCTGCAGTTGAGCCTGCAGCTAAGCAAGACTAATCTGGACTTGCTTGACCAACTAATTAGCTTGGTCAAAAGGCTCAGGAGAAAATATCGCAAGATGTAGAGTTCACACTTAGACCTTTAACAGAAATCGTATAGTAATATTACTTTTTCAATTGATTTTGTTACATCGTTGTAAAATTTAAGAAAAAGTAAAGAAACAGTAAAGCGGGCGCATGCTCGCTTTTTCTTGTTGTGTCTAGGATTACGGCATTTTGTTATTTTAGATTTGTGTGAATGGTATTGGGATAGGGAATAGGTGAATTATTACAAAAGCAAGAATCTAGTCAATTTAACTTGCTATTTTTTGGTGAGGTTAGTACAATATGAATCGTGGTAAGTAATAGGACGTGCTTCAGGCGTGTCGCCTGTACGCATGCTGATCCTTCAGCAATGACTACTACCTCATGAGAGTTATAAACTCATGGATCTTGCTTTGAAGAATTTTGTACATTATAGGCTCCCTACATGCTGAACCTATGGCCTATTACATTTTTTTATATTTCAAGGAGGAAAAGACCACATGAAGAAAAATTTAAGAATTGTTAGCGCTGCTGCTGCTGCTTTATTAGCTGTTGCTCCAGTTGCTGCTTCAGCTGTTTCTGTTAACGCTGCTACAAGCAACATCTCAACTGTTACTAGCATCGGCCAAGTTACCCTTAGTGATAATGCTGTTGTAAATATTAAACCTAATATTTCATTAAACACTGCTGTAGGTAACGATGTTAATGCAGCTATCTCAGTATCATTTACTGCTACTGTTGACGGTACTACTGCTACCTCTAACTTCACTCCAAATGCTTCAACTGTTGAACTTTGGAAAGATGAAAAGAACCAATTAACTAAGGTTACTAACTTGAACCAAGTTATTGCCAGCGATGCTGGTACACAATACCAAGTTCACATGACTAATGTTGGTTTGAACTTTGGTTCACAAAATGCTAACAAGGAAGTAACTCTAAAGACACCTGCTGGTGATATGTTTAACGTTGCTGATGCATCTCAATTAGCTGATAGCAAAGATACTAACGCTATGGCACAATCACACAGAGTTAAGTTAGACAAGAACGGTACTATTACCTTGAAGACAGTAGTTATGTCTGTAACTGCTAAGAACTTTGCTAACCCAGCTGTTGTTGAATGGTACAGCACTGACAATGGTAAGACTGTATCAAACGGTAATGTTACTCTTTACTCAGGCTCAGATGCTGGTAAGATGAACGTTGCTCAAGTTGTAGAAAAGATTAGCCAAAGCTACAAGGCTCGTTCAATGGATAACACTGCTCAACAACGCTTCAGCTACACTACTGCTTCAGAAGTTGCAAGTCAATTGAAGGCTGAAGGTATTGATGTTGATGGTCAAGGCTGGTTCGTTGCTCCTAAGTCATTCACAGTTAACTACAAGGCTATGGTAAACAAGAATGACGCCGCAAGTACTTTAGCTGTAACTGTTAACGTACCAAACGGTAAGGACATGACTGTACCAAGCCAAAGCAAGACTGTTATGCACAACGCATTCTTCTATGACAAGAACGGCAAGCGTGTTGGTTCTGACAAGGTAACTCGTTACAACTCAGCAACTGTTGCTATGAATACTACTACTATCAACGGCAAGGCTTACTACGAAGTAATCGAAAACGGTAAGGCTACTGGTAAGTTCATCAACGCTGCCAACATTGATGGTACTAAGCGTACTTTGAAGCATAACGCATACGTTTACAAGTCTTCAAAGAAGCGTGCTAACAAGGTTGTTCTTAAGAAGGGTACTGAAGTAGTTACCTACGGTGGTGCTTACACCTTCAAGAACGGCAAGCAATACTACAAGATCGGTAACAATACTGACAAGACTTACGTAAAGGTTGCAAACTTTTAATTAAGTCGATGTAGTAGATAAGGAAAACGAGGCAATTGCCTCGTTTTTCTTTTACTCTAAAAAAATAAGTACGATTTTGACTAACGTTTGAATAAAAATAATTGAATTTAGGTATAATATTGTTATAATTTTTCATAGAAAAAATCAAATCAGGCTGATATAATGCTGTGTTTTTTCGCTATAGTTGTGAGGCGCTATGGTGCCCGACAGAGGCTTTATATCTGATCGTTAGTCTTGACAGGCGATATGGTCCTGTCCGTCCTCTTATTGTGACTTTTATAATTTTGTTGGACTGTTAGGCTGTGTATTGTGTAGCTTAACAGTCTTTTTCAAAGGAAAGCTATTATTTTATATGGTATATCGGATTAATAGCTCAAGCTGAAGCAATGCCCAATCTTATACGAAAGATGTTCAGTAAAAGTAAATCTAATTAATTTTCCTTTTTTTCTCACCTAATCTGCACCTTTTACTGATGATCTCAATGATCATCAGTTTTTTCTAATTGCCTTGATTAGCAATCAATCATATAAATACCGCTTTTTGGCTCTAAAAAAGGGCACCGCTGTTGCGATACCCTCAGCCAATACATTTAGTTTTAATGCTATAAAATTTGGTGAAACAAAAAATCGTTACTCATTTGTCCGATTAGAGTAGCGATTTTTTTGTGTCTTAATTCTCGCACATGCAAGTTGTTTCATCTTTATATGAACATGTTAGCATATTTTTCTATATTTTTCTATATTCATGGTTTGTTTGCAGTATTTACGTTTAAATTAATGTATTGGCTCAAAAAAGATGCCGCTTATGTGACATCTTGGAAAATATTGTTGTTACAACTTAGCTCTGTTTCAGAAATTCTTCTAACTGCTTATCAGAGAATACGTTGCCATACTTTTGCTTTAATTGCTGCAGGATTTGTGGGCTAGTGCAGCCAACATCTTTCAAAGAAGCGACTAAGGTAAGTGCACCCGTTTTAAGACCTTGCTGCAGGCCTTTCTTTTCGCCTTCTTTTCTGCCTTTCTTCTCGCCTTCCATACGGCCTTTCTTTTCACCAACTTGCTCGCGTTCAAGCATTCTAGTTTCAAAGTCCATAATAGTATCCCTCCATTCTGGATCGGCATTCATTGATTCGATGCGTTTTTGTGCCTTATCAAAGAGTTTATCGCCATGTACCGGTAAATCTTTCATGAGTTTGACTAAATTAAGTAATGTTTCAGTCTCGGTTCCATCAGGAACTCCGTTTGAGTTAATTATAATTTTAGTCAAGCCATCCTGCAATATATCTGCATGATTGTCTACATTAATAGTTTGGTATGTAGACTTGATTGCAACTTTTTGCTTAGTTTTGAACGTGCAAAGAAAAATAATGAAGACATTTTTCAAATCATTGTAAGTATAGCCCTGGTGGAGAGTATACCTTTGATCGTTTTTCGAAGCATAATAGCGCATGCGACGAGCAATATCGTCATCGTCTGACCGCTGCATCTCAATATTGTAAAGGTTGCCGTTAATATCCTCAACAAAAATATCGAGTCGGACATCTTTTTGATCGCGATGCTCAGGATCGATGATTACTTCTTGCTTCTTAGGCGGAAAGATCTTCTTAATTGGGATCTCCGGCAGAATTCCTTGCAAAACATGTCTGCAAAAAGCTGGATTGGACATGATTTCACCAAAAACTTTGTCTTCTGAAAAACCAAACCATTGCCTGTTATTGTGCGTATTTTTCATTGCGCACCTCTTTCTAAAAAACAGTAGGATAAAATTTACCCTCTATTGTTTATTACGCAAAAAATCGGCAAAATTTTTTATAAAATTGTTTTTTCAGCATAATAATTTCTAGCTATACAATCAATGCTTCATCCTGTATAATACTATTCAATATTTAAAACAATATAGATATATTCAAACATAGGGAGTGTGATGGATGTGTCAGCCTACAAGCAACGTAACTTGGGGATTATTAGCTTGCCCACTGACATAAAATATCGTAATTGGTCCAAAGATCTTACCAAATGGAGAATTGAGAATGACGCGCAACTAGCGCAGTACATTACGTATGACAATAAATATCGACTCAATAAGAACACATTGGCAGTCTATGAGTTCAAGCAAAATCCTATCTTAGGCAAATATAAGGCAGTAGCCTTCGACCTGAATCGTGGAATTGTGCTTAGTCAGAAGTCAACACATGCCATGATGCAAGGATTGATGCGGCATGCCGTACATTGCGATATGATTTGGCAGAGAATGCTAGCTCGCGAGGCTGGAGTTGATATCTATCAAGGGATTGTCATGTACAATGTGCTTTATTTTTCAATGCATGCATTTAGTGGAAACTTCTTCACGGACTGGATTTGCTTGCACTGGATTAAAGACTTCCACGTCAAACGCCATGATCAAGCTATTTTCAACAGTATTGCACTTGATGAAAACGGCTTGGTCTATAATTTTGCCTTTGATTCACCTAAGCCGAACCTCTCAAAGATCATCGGTCAATATTTGTTTCATAATCACTACTATTCTAGCTTGTATTATGAACACATGCTACAAGAAAATAATCTTCGTGTAACAGTCATTAATTCTGACTCAATCCTGCATAATTCCAACTATTATGTGCAACTGGACTTGTATGCTGTTGATAGTTTCAAAAAGCTAGCTGACAAATTCTATAATCATGTTTTAAACTTGCATCTACTTACAATTGTGAAAGAATTTAAGCCATTAGATTATTTGCACCGTGAACACCGCTTTTTTACTAAGCAGATTATTAAGATCAGATATAATCGTTAACAGCTCTCATGAGCTGTATTTTTTTGCACTTTTTTGACTATCATCTGTTCTTCGTCAGGTACTATCTGACTTGGCTTTGCTTATCGTAGAAATTAACAAACACATGCGACACTTGGGATTAGAGCATCTCACCACTAAGTTTTTCTGCGGATTCAATCTTGCTAATCTAATAGTGCACAAGCGCTTGTGACATCATTTAGGAGAGTGTCACAATGACAAGTCAAAAATATTTCGAAGAAGCATGGAAAAATCGTAAGTTAGTTGGTGGTGCCTTAAAGGCGGCACATGTTCGACCGGACTATCATCTCTATGAAGATCTGTTGCAAGAAGGTGTAATTTTGTATGCCGAGATGTTGCGCAAGCTAGATGGACAAAAGCCGCGCACCGAGATTGATAAATTAAGTTTCAAGAAAGTACTCTGGCAAACAGTCGATGCCTTACGCCGCGAGCAACGAGTGTGCGAGCACAATACGACCATCGACGAAGTCTATAACCTTGGTGAAGCTGCAGCTTGGAACAACCTTGTTGCATTAAAGAATGAAGCTAAGAAGCTTAGTCAGCTTGAACAAGTAATTCTGTTTGAACATTTGCTTAAGAAGAAGACGATCACGCAATTAGTCGAAGAATGTGGCGTGCCACGCATTACGTTGAAACGATTAAAGAAGCAGTTATTAGGTAAATTACGTGCTGTAATGGAACAATAGTAAACAATGAACCAGGTGCTAGACTATACAGAGAAAAAAATTATGTTATACTAGGTGTAGGTTATATTAAGAAAACTGCATTATATTCAAAAAAGTGCAAACAAAAACCATTACTCGAATTCCGGTTGAGCAATGGTTTTTATTTTCGCTAAATTATTGAAAGCACTACAAAAGCCTTCTCATAGCTAACTATCGGTGCCTGTGCTGTCTTCTTTTATTGCGCTTATGCTTTCGCTTCTTGCAGCGATGACTCTCTAGCCAATCGTCATAGGCTTCGTTAAGTGCATGAACGGAAACGCTCACCACAATCGGCGCAATTACAGCCGTAATAGTTATATTAAGAATGTCCCGCATTATACTCACCTCCTTTAATGGACTGGACATTAGGAGGTACAAGCACCGAATAAAATTATAACAAAATCAAAATAAAAGTAATATGCAACTTTATATAACAATTAAGAAAGAAAAGTTACTATTTTTCACGATATCACGGAACTTTTAGATAAATTACGTGCTGTAATGGAATCAAATGAAGTAAAATATGTTTAAACTAAAAGTCGATATCCGAGAATTCAAGACTGGTACGCACGTTAAGGTTTTCAATTCCAAGGGCAATAATCATGATCTAAACCAAAAGATGGTTGATTTCCTAGATTACATGAACGGAATCATCAACCATCCGGAAGGCTATATCGCCAGCTTGCAAAAGGATGTCGACCATTACGTGAACAGCGGAAAGTGGGTCGAAGACATGGACAAGCTAGAATACGAAATGAATGAGGTTGCTAAAAAAGCAAAAGTAGAAGATGCTAAAAAGCTAGTCCTAACTATTAAGCGAATGGATGGAACTAAAGATACAGTCCTACAAGAACTCACAAATAATTATGGCGATATGCTTAGCCACGATAAAATTATCAAACTAGTACATGAAGTTTATAGTAAACAATAATCAATAGTTCACAGCAGAATTATCTTCCAAGGTGTCGCAACAGCGACGCCTTTTTTAGAGCAAAAGAAAAAACGATACTCTATTTGTTTTGATGTATCGTTTTGAAAATATAATTATAGTGATTTATTTGATATCTTTAACATTATTTTGCATTTATCAACCTAAATCAGTAAAGAAGTAAACTCCGCGTTTTTCCATTCGCATAATTCCAATCTCTCTACATTTTTGAATAATTTTCGATGCAGAATTTGGTGCTATCTCTAAAAAATTAGCAAGTAAATTTCGATTAAACGAATACTTAGAGCTATATCTCATATAAAATTCTAATAATTTTTTAGTGGTTTGTCCTCTAAAGATTTTATTTATACCTTTTTCATTCCATTTTTTTATTATATTGCTTTCTTTATTCTGAAGTGGACTCTTCTCACTCTGAAGTGGACTCTTCTCACTCTGAAGTGGACTCTTCTCACTCTGAAGTGGACTCTTTGGCGTAGCAATTCCTCTGTTGGGCAAAGTTGCTAAAAATACTGTATCATCTGAATAGAAGATAGGCTGCTCTACAAAATCGGTATATGCACTCAAAATTCGTTGGATACCACTACCACGGCGATCCATGTAATGTAATCTACCAAAAATGTCAGAGATAATTTCATTTCTTCTCATAGAAGGAACATGCTTTAGATTAAGATCCTGAATTCTACTCCCATTAATCATGCCACCAGGCGACACAATTTCCATCCGATCATCAAACATATCAACATGTACTTCAGAACCCTGAATCTGATAATCACGGTGAATTAATGCATTAACTAAAACTTCTCGAACAGCCTTGAATGGATAGTCGCTATTTTCTTCTCGTCGCATTCCACGAATTGTCCAAGGATTCTTAGAATTGGTTCTAATAAATGCTTCTGCATTAGATAGCAGAGTAATCAAACTTGCATCTGTAAATTCTTCATCATCTAAGGCATCTCCATCAACACTGCCTTTTTCGATTCCTTTCCACCGAGTACAGACAATCTTAGACTGGCGTAAATAACCTTGATCACACAGTAATAGCCCTGCGTTAGTCACGATATTATCTTGTGTTACAAATCCCATCGAAATTAAATCGCGTGAAATATCAAAGTCTTCACCAGTTTCTTTCTTAAAGGTAGCAGCTAATAAGGTGAAACTTACATCTGGTAATTTATAGCTAGTCGGAAGTGCATCAAATGTTTTGTTCATTCCTTTTAGCAGTAAATTATTTTGCTCTATCGGTGTTGCTTTTTCTGAACGATCTCCATGCCGCATAAAAATAGCATGTTCTTGCGTATTGATATAATAATATGGATAATCTGGACCAGGAGCGACTTCTAGATCAATGCATTTCTTATCTGAATATTCACTATCAATAGGAGCTAATGTAAATCTAGGCCAAGGTGAAACTCGGGTAGAAATAAGTTCAGAGATTTTAGAAGAAGTTTGTTGTAAATTATCTATTCCGATAAACTTATGCTCTTCATCAGTCACGCCAAAGATAATGTGTCCGCCTTTTGTATTTGCAAAAGCTACAACAGATTTAAGCCAGCTTACAGGTTTAGTAGTTTCTAATGATTCCTTGTAATCAAGATAAGTAGCTTCCATATTTTTAATGTCATCTAGTTTCATTAATACACTTCCTCGTATTATATACTTGCTTAATTATATCATGGAAAATACAGTAGATTAGCTACTTACTGTTCGCCTTAACTAATATGTGTGACTACAAATGAAGTGTAAGAATAATGAAAACTAGAGCAAAAGAAAAACGAGGCGAATGCCTCGTTTTATCTTTATCTACTACATAGACTTAATTAAAAGTTTGAAGCCTTTACGTAAGTCTTCTTAGTATCGTTGCCGATCTTGTAGTATTGCTTGCCGTTCTTGAATGTGTAAGTACCACCGTAAGTAGTTACTTCTTCACCCTTCTTAAGAACAACCTTGTTAGCACGCTTCTTTGAAGTTGCGTAAACGTATGCGTTGTGCTTCAAAGTACGCTTAGTACCGTCGATGTTGTCGGCGTTGATGTACATACCAGTAGCCTTGCCGTCCTTAATTACTTCGTAGAAGTTCTTGTCGCCAATCTTCTTAGTTGACATAGCAACAGTTACTGATTCGTAACGCTTAGCCTTGTCGTTGTTAGCACGGGTAGTACCATCTTCCTTGTAGTAGTAAGCGTTGTGCATAATCATCTTGCTTTGGCTAGCAACAGTAGTCTTCTTACCGTTTGGAACTGAAACAGTTACAGGTAATGAAGCAGTCTTGCCGTTAACATTTGACTTAGCATTCAAAGTTACAGTGAAGGTATCAGGTGCTTCAAAGTTACCAGCATTGTCAACAGTAATGTTTTGCTTCTTAAGTTCAGCCTTAACAGCTTCTGCATCAGTAGTAATATTTACTGGATTGAACTTCTTGTCACTGTATTGAACAGCGTTGTATTGGTCTTCCAATTTATTAAGAAGGTTAGTTACATTCATCTTACCGTTTTGTGCAAGATCCATGTACAAGCCTTTGGTTTCAGTAGTACCACTGTTCTTGTTAATGAAGAATACAGCGTTAGTATTTGATTGGTCATAAGCAGTAAGTGATTGAGTGTAAGTCAAATCAGTTGCATTACCAAATTGGTCTAACTTCAATTCAGTTACAGTCTTATCACCTTGCTTAAGAGTTGCACCCTTAGGAAGGTTGAAGCTTACAGTCTTGCCGGCCATACTGTTACCAAAGCTAAAGCCAACACCCTTAAGAGTTAAAGTGTATGTTTGACTAGCGGTTACAGTGTTTAAGTCGTTTTGAGCCTTGTTATTAGTTGCATCCCAGCTGTAAACAACCTTGTTATCTGAACCAACGATAGTAGCTTGCTTAGCAGCATTAGCTACGTTTAATGATACGCTAGTACCATTAAGGTTAGCAGTTAATTCACCACCAAAAGTAGCATTAGCAGTTACGGTATTACCTTCCTTAACTGGTGCGTTTAAGCTGAATGATGATGATACATTTACAGTATTTTGAGCGTTAGTAGCAGTGTTACCTGCACCGTTCAAGTTAAGTGATACATTGCTGTTAGTAGTTGCTGAAGTGTTAGCAGTAGTAGTTGCAGTAGAGTCAGCAGCATTAACAGAAACAGCTGAAGCAGCAACTGGAGCAACAGCTAATAAAGCAGCAGCAGCAGCGCTAACAATTCTTAAATTTTTCTTCATGTGGTCTTTTCCTCCTTGAAATATAAAAAAATGTAATAGGCCATAGGTTCAGCATGTAGGGAGCCTATAATGTACAAAATTCTTCAAAGCAAGATCCATGAGTTTATAACTCTCATGAGGTAGTAGTCATTGCTGAAGGATCAGCATGCGTACAGGCGACACGCCTGAAGTACGTATATTGTGTACTCGATTTTTGCCAAGCGATGAAAGGGTGGTTTTTGTCCTCTTATTTGCTAGGGGTAGGTGGGTGGGTTTTGTCCGCTGCGTGATTTTTGGGATGAAAAAAGAACTAAGAAGCAGAAACCTGTTAAAGAATCATGCCTTATCTCAAGCTATTTCAGATGTTGGCTGGCGTAGTTTCCTGAACATGCTGGCTTATAAGGCAGATCTATATGGCAAAGAATTTCTAACAATTGATCCTAAGTACACCACCCAAAGATGCCATCAATGTGGCAGTATTATGGGCCAAAACGGTTATAAGAAATTAACCCTTAAGGATCGAGAGTGGACTTGCCCAATCTGTCGAACGCACCATATTCGTGATTGGAATGCCGCCGTGAACATCTTAGAAAAAGGATTAGGCAAGTGGCAAAATCCTAAAATAAAAAAAGCAGCCTAAGCTAGGCTGCAGTCCGCTAGCAACTCGCGGACTCAAAAGGCTTTGGTAATTAGACGACCTCTATCGGCAATAGTCAAAAGATTATTGCTGGTAAGTCAAATCCGTATCTAAGCAAGTTGGTGTTCTGGTTGGTGCAAGCTAACAAGCCACCAAGCCCAAGACTTCAGTCTAGGGTAGTTGACTATTGATACATGTACAGATAAAAATGCATGTATTATTACTTGTACTACTATCATAGTAAAATTGACATATTCATGAATTATTCAGTAGAATTAAAGCAGGCTTTCAGCAACGGTTAGCTACCGCGAAAGCTTAGTAACTTAGTGCTGACTCCACACCCCTCACAAATCCTGATGTTACGGAGGTGATGAGTCATGCCAAATTGGATAAGACTGGAGAGTGCGAAAGCCGCGTGATAGCTTGGTCTATTGCAATAAGTATAACGCTAGGCGCAGTTGGCAAATTTGTCATCAATCTAGCAAAAGCTTATGCGATAATAAAAAAAGCTAACCACAAGGGTTAGCACGAACCGTCACCTGAGTTACGATTGGGGTTAGCAACTTGCACTTGCTAGCTCCTTTTCTTTTATTATTATATGAAATAAAACCAAAAACTGCAATCAATTAAAATTTGGTGTAAGTGTAAATGTTTTTGCGGTAGCCTAAAAACCATTAGTCTGACCTTAATTCCTTAATAATTTATGTGGTTTAACATTCGATTGAATTTACTTAAATAACTTCCGCCAGCAACTTCTGTTGTTAACGCTCCATGTTGAATTCCAATGTGCGTTTCATGACGCCGCTTTAAGCTATCTCTAGCTGCTGCCTGTAATTTCTTGCTGATCAACTTACCTGTCTCAAAGTCACTATTGAGTCATTGCTCTAAGCTGTGACAGCACTTTTTGAAATGCACGAAGCTATTAGCTACTTCCTTGTAAGAATACTGGATGAAAACAATGAAGAACTACAGAAAAGTGTAGCAGATGCACATTATTATGCTACTCAAACAGAACTTGATGCTGAAAGTATTGATGATAAACTTGCTTTAACCGTAGTCAAGTTACTGTTATTAGCTAAAAACGTACATACTTATTTTGCTACTGAGCTTGCTAAACGTAGCTTTGAAGTTGAAATGCTGATACAAGCATTATGTGTTGAAATTATGAATAATGTTGAAAAAATTGCATAAGCACAATGAAAAAGTTACATTTATTAGTAACTTTTTTATTGTTTTGTGTTGATTTAGATGCTATAAAATGTGTTAGTATCTATAAAGCTTGCGAGGATAATTGGCTCATAACTTGAAAGATCAGCATTTCTAAGGCGGGTTACTACTTTCAACTCTTGAATACAAAATATGTTAATCTTTCCCACGGTAATATCTTTTAAGTTCTTGATATAAAGAACTATTTTCTAGCAAGTATTCATTATAGTGAAAAATTCCTAGTATTTTCTGGCAGAAAGGTTGCATTATTGTGACTACAATTGTAAACTAATAAGTGTTAGGAGGTTACAAACGTAAACTTAGAATTCAATTAATGGAGGAAGCCAATTGAAGGATGCAAAGAATGTAACCATCACCGATTCTGAATGGATGGTTATGAAAGTAATTTGGACAATGGGACATGCGACTAGTCGTGAACTAATTGATGCTATGAACGAATTAGAAGGCTGGTCAGCTTCAACAACCAAAACGCTACTTCACAGGTTGATTCAAAAACAGGCGGTTGCGCAGCATGGCGGCAGTCGACCATTCACGTATAAGCCGGTTGTTGGCGAGAAGGAATCAATGGCGGCAGCGGCAGATGATTTGTTTGACCATATGTGTGCGATGCGGGCTGGTTCAACAATTGCCGGCGTTATTCAGTCAAGGGAACTCTCACGGGCGGATATTGCGAACTTACAGGCGATTCTAGCTGAAAAGGCCAAAACAGCGCCCGAGGAAGTTCAGTGTAACTGCTTGCCAGGTGATCAAACGTGTTAAGACTGTGGTGTTCTGTTTACTTTTAGGATTGCTGCACAAAAATCCCGAGCCCGGGGATTTCCACACAAGGAACTTATATTTAGGCTTCTAACCGCTTTGCTACGCACACTTATTTTTAGGAGGGTCGATAATCATGGAAAATAAAGAGGAACATATGAACATGAAAAACATGAGTGCTAAGAATATGGAAAATAATGAATCAAATATGAGTCATATGGATCACGATATGACCGAAACGGATCACAGCCAAATGAACATGAATCACGGTGATATGGATATGGCTGGGACCGACATGATGATGCACGGTGGCTCAATGATGCATATGGGGAATTTGAAAGTTAAATTTTGGGTCTCCGTTGTCTTAGCGATTCCAGTTTTATTGTTAGCACCAATCATGGGTTTAAACGTTTCCATCCTTAGTTTCAGTTCACCGCTAATTGTTGGCATTATCATCGTTTTGTTTGATACGGCACTTTACTTTTATGGCGGAATGCCCTTTTTAAAGGGGGCTAAAGCGGAAATTCAGAATAAATCTCCTGAAATGATGACGCTAGTAACCCTTGGAATTTCCGTTTCGTATTTCTACAGTTTGTACGCATTTATTGCCAACAACTTCTTGAACCCGGCAAATCCTGTAATGGATTTTTCGTTCGAACTTGCAACCCTGATTTTAATTATGCTTCTAGGACACTGGATTGAAATGAATGCATTGATGGGGGCTGGGAATGCATTACAAAAGATGGCGGCTCTGTTGCCTAAGACGGCTCATCTAGTTACAGATAATGGTGAAACAAAAGAAGTGCCAGTATCTGATTTAAAAGTTGGTCAAGCTTTCCAAGTGCGTTCAGGTGAGAGTATTCCAGCCGATGGTGTTATTACGGCTGGGGAGTCGACCGTGAATGAAGCACTGGTAACCGGTGAATCTGCTGCCGTTACCAAGAACGTTGGCGATAAGGTCATTGGTGGTACAATCAACAATAACGGGACGCTAACGGTTAAAATTAGTGGTACTGGTGACTCCGGCTATCTTTCTCAAGTAATGAAAATGGTTCGAAATGCCCAGCAAGCTAAATCTAAAGCAGAAGATAAAGCTGATTTAGTTGCCAAGTATCTATTTTACGCGGCACTTAGTGTTGGGATTATTGCTTTCTTTGCCTGGTTACCCCAGGGATTGGCGACTGCAATGACGATCATGGTGACCGTCTTCGTGATTGCTTGCCCACATGCATTAGGATTAGCGATTCCATTAGTGGTTTCTCGTTCTACTACGATTGGCGCTCAAAATGGGCTATTAGTTCGAAATCGTCAAGCCATTGAAGCAAGTCAACATGTTAGCCACGTTCTCTTGGATAAAACTGGCACGTTAACAGAAGGTAAATTTACGGTGAATGCATTGATTCCAAATAATGGGATTGACGAAACAACGTTATTAAGCCGACTGGCCGCCCTTGAAAATAATTCGACTCATCCGCTGGCCCAAGCAATCATTGCTGAAGCCCAAGCGAAGGACATTGAAGTCGTTGCGGCTGAAAAGTCTCAAAATATTCCGGGTGTTGGTATTTCCGGTAATATTGATGGCACTGACTATATGATTGTTAATGGTAACTATTTAACGAAGCAAGGGATCAGGTTTGACAAAGCCGCTGCTGATAAATGGGCTGCTAAGGGTAATTCCGTCAGCTTCCTATTGCAGGGCACCCAAGTTCAAGGAATGGTTGCTGAAGGCGACACCATCAAAGCGAGTGCTATGGAATTAATTAGTGGTCTTCAGAGGCGAGGAATTACCCCCGTAATGCTCACTGGCGATAATCCAAAAGCCGCGGAACACGTTGCTAACTTACTAGGATTGACTGAATTCCATGCAGGCCTATTACCAGATGATAAGCAAAAGATTATTGCTGATTATCAAGCAAAGGGCAATCACGTCATCATGGTTGGTGACGGCGTAAATGATGCACCAAGTCTTTCCGCGGCCGATATTGGAATTGCAATTGGTGCCGGAACCGATGTTGCCATTGATTCCGCTGATGTTGTGTTGGTTAAATCAGAACCCAGCGATATTTTACATTTTCTTGATTTGGCTAAAATCACAAATCGGAAAATGGTTCAAAATCTCTGGTGGGGAGCAGGCTACAATATTGTCGCAATTCCACTCGCTGCCGGTGTGTTGTCATTTATGGGAATCACTCTAGACCCAGCCGTTGGTGCTGTGGCCATGGCGATGTCGTCAATTATCGTGGCAATTAATGCGATGGGATTGACTGGTAAAAAGATTAAAAACGTGTAATTAAGTGATGACAAAAACTTATTATAGAAACAAAGCAAAAGGAAGTGAAACTATGTCACAATGGATTCTGATAGCCCTTTTTCTTCTAGCACACCCACTCATGATGCTATTTATGCACAAGGGTATGCACAAGGGTATGCACGGTGGCTCTGGTAGTATGGGCTGCTGTGGAAACAACACTCAACAAAATTCCAATAATACTGAAAAGCCACGTAAAAAAGTCAATTAACTTGGGGGTATATATTATATAAAAATATTAACTGGTAGTCGCGGTGATGAGGTCCATGAACACCTTTACGAAAATGGTCAAAGACGGGTTGGTCATCGTATACTAAAGAAAAATACAGTGACAAACAACGGAGAATTTCACCCTGTACCTGGAAATATAGTTCTCATTCCCTTAAAAGGGACGGTGAAACTGACCACACCAGATCAAGAATGTACAATCAAAAATGGTCAACTTGCAATACTTGGACCAATTGATAGTTTTTACTTAACTGCAATTGATGATGTTGAATTTGTCGGTGTTGTTGATATTAAATAGCTCAAAAAGAGTGTCACATGGCACTCTTTTTTATATATGCTGGCTTCTCCATATTTACGACACATATGACTGTTTTAATAAAGTGTATTTCAAAAAAATAGAGGAGAAAGACCAGCTGGTAGTTTGGTCTTTTTTCTCTTGAAAAAAATGCATTCTAAATAGTTAATTCATTTTCTTGTGGTTAAGCTAACACTAGCCTGCCCCGCTCGGGTAGAGTTCTGCATGAGATGCGCTCGCTATGCAATAGCCCGTCGGAGGTTTTTCTAGCCGGATAATAGGCGCAGAAAAATAGCAGTTCTCCCAGTAGGAAGGGAGAACGCTACTACCTCGTAGAGCCCACACTTTTACTTGTAAAGTATAGTTAGTTATACTTACTTGGAAGTAATCACCGAATTCCAGTTAGAAACTATTTTGTAACTACGTTTTGAGGAGGATAAAATGCGTTCTTACGTCCGGCATTACCCACTAGCGATAGCTAAATTAATGTGTCTGTGCTCCCCTAAAATCTGCTGATTTATTACTGACTAATACAGGAGGTTTTTATGGGACAGACAATCATATCTGCTATTGGTGTTTATATTTCCACCAGTATAGATTATTTAATTGTTTTGATTATTTTATTTGCACAGCTATCACAGAATAAACAGAAATGGCATATTTATGCTGGGCAATATCTAGGCACGGGCTTACTTGTAGGGGTGAGTTTAGTTGCTGCTTATGTCGTCAATTTCGTGCCTGAAGCATGGATGGTTGGATTGCTTGGTTTAATCCCTATCTATTTAGGGATTCGCTTTGCAATTGTTGGAGAAGGTGAGGAAGAAGAAGAGGAAGAAATTATTGAAAGATTAGAACAAAGTAAGGCAAATCAACTGTTTTGGACAGTTACATTGCTGACAATTGCGTCTGGCGGAGATAATTTAAGTATCTATATACCTTATTTTGCTTCGTTAGATTGGGCACAGACCCTCGTGGCGTTGCTTGTGTTTGCAATCGGCGTAATTATCTTTTGCAAGCTTAGTCAGGTGCTATCCTCTATTCCGTTAATATCCGAAACAATTGAAAAATACACGCGAATCATTGTGCCCTTAGTATTCATTCCACTTGGACTATACATCATGTATGAAAGTGGCACGATAGAGACTTTTCTAAACTTTATTTTATAGATAAAAAAGCCCCTTAAATGATATGACCCCCGAAATTAGTGTTCTAATTTCGGGGGTTATTTTCATGACTAAATACACTAAAGAAATCAAACTTGCTATCTACCACGAATGGGTAAATGATTACAGAAGAGGCACCTACCTTAGCCGGAAATATGGGATGGGGCGTGGAGGAATCCAGTATTTGGTGGGCTTGATTCAAAAACATGGTGAAGATATTCTGGATCGCCCTCAACAGAAATATACTGCTGATTTCAAGCTTGCTGCCATTGATAGAGTTCTGCTAGGCGGTGAAGCACTTAGACAGGTTTCTCTAGACTTAGGACTTGCAAAAACAGCCCGTCTTTTTATAGAAATTATAAAATTTGTACTTTAACTCGCATAAATCGTAAATATCTAATATAGGGATGCTGAGATTGCAATTCTAAGAACAAGTTTATTAAAGCTATTAATAATTAATCAAATAAGGTCACAGAAACACAAAAAATCTAGTTAGCAAAAAACTAACTAGATTTTTTAATATCTTTTACTCATTAGTAAGCAATAAAGTGATCAGAGTGTTCTTGGCGATCATCCTTGTTACGTTCTTGCCATGAAACTGAAAAACCAAAGTAAGTAGTTTCTGGGTGATCAATAGAGTTATAAGTCAACATGATTTGGGCATGACGAAGTTCAACTGTACTAAAGAGCATTCCAACTACATCATTGTAAACAGAACGTTGTAAAGTAGACTCTTTTGGAATATTTGAAGCTTATCTGTAAAATATTACAAATGTTACTTTTTTACAATAAATCTGTTGAAACGCTTGTCTAGACCTGATTTGCTGGATACAATGGAGGTGTTACATTAAGGAGGACACGTTTTATGAAGAAGAGACTTTTGACCAGTTTTGCTGCTGCCGCTATGCTTACTTCTGTAGCTGTGCCAGCAGTAAACACTACGATGATGAATCAGGCCTCAAGCCAACGAGTTTCTGCCGCTACCGCTGATCAAACTGCATTTTTAAATAAAGCTGCTAAGCAAGCAGTTAAAGCAGCCAAAAAATATGGAACTTTGCCATCAGTGATGATTGCCCAAGCAATAACTGAGTCAGGCTGGGGTAAATCAGGGTTAGCCGTGAATGCCAACAACCTTTTTGGGATGAAGGCTGATAGTTCTTGGACTGGTGAAACTTATACTACCAAGACTAGAGAAGAAGACAAGAACGGTAAGAGTTACTATATTACTGCCGCATTTAGAAAGTATCCATCTTTTGAACAATCATTTGAAGATAATGGAAGCAAGTTGAGAAATGGTGTTTCTTGGGATCCATTGCGTTACAAGGGTACTTGGATTGAGAATGCTTCAACTTATGCATCAGCTACCAAGGCTTTGACTGGGACTTACGCTACCGATTCTAAGTATGATAGGGCTTTGAATAGTCATATTACTAGTTTGAATTTGACCAAATATGATCCTGTAACTATTAATACTACGAGAACTTATACTGCTGGTAAGGATAGTTCAACTTATAATTGGCCAACTGCTCCATCTGTTGCTAAGGCAATTGGTTCGGTTAAGGCCGGCGAAAAGGTTGTTGTTACTAAGACCATTACTTTCCACGATGGTTCAAGCAGAATGTACATTGATGGTCGTGGTTGGGTTAATGGCTCAGTTTTGGATAAGAGCAGTTCCGCAACTAAGGAACCTGTAACTCAAGCACCTAAGAATGTGAAGCCCGTTTCTAAGAACTTGATGCATAATGCCTATGTTTATGACCAAAACGGTAAGAAGCTAAAGGGCAAGATGTACAAGACCAGTGATGAAAACGGTGGTAAGTGGATCAATACTTATGGTACCAAGACCATCAAGGGTAAGACCTACTACCGTGTCGGTGAAAATGAATACATTGCAGCTGGTAATATTGATGGTAGCCTCAGATTCTTGAAGAAGAATGCTTATGTTTACAATCAATATGGCAATCGCGATAACAATTTGAAGCACAAGAAGAATAGCCAAATTGCCACTTATGGTAGTGCAGTAACAATTAATGGTAAGAAATACTATCGAGTAGGTATTCGTCAATACATTAAGAAATCAAACTTCATGTAGTTAAGGAAAGAATTTCATTGTGAAAGTACGCAAATTTTTGATTGCCTTAATTGCATTTTTCGGCGTAATTGGTGTAATGTCAACTAACCAAGTCGACGCCGCTTCAATTAACAGTTTGGCTAAGAAGTACCAATATAGTGGGGTTACTTATTTATACAAGATGCTCAAACTAGAGGGGATAAAGTACAATGAATTCCCTGGTGTTGAGTATCAAAATGGCAAACCAGAAGGGATTGTAGTTCATGAAACTGATGATCCTGGTGCGACTGCTCACGATGAAGCAATTTACTTTAACCGTGAATGGAATAAGATTAATGCTTACGTAAATGCTTTTGTTGATAGCAAGCAAATTATCCAAATGTGTTCTCCTAACGTTGGTACTTGGGGTGCAGGGCAACAAGCTAATAACCGCTTTATTCAAATAGAACTATGTGAAGAAAGCAGTCGTGATGCCTTTGCTAAGTCAGTTAATAATGATGCAATTTATATTGCTAAGTTGTTGCACCGCTATGATCTAAAGCCAGATAATGCTTGCGATGATGGTGATGGTACAATTTGGTCGCACAAGGCAGTTAGCACCTTTTTAGGTGGGACTGATCACGTTGACCCTGATGGTTACTTTGCCAAATGGGGTTATGATATGGATCAATTTTATTCTTTAATAAAGTATTACTACGACTTACAAAAGAAGAATGAAAATACTAACAGTAAAGATCCAAACAAGATTAAGGACGAAGTATCAGCAGAAGTTCAAGGCGCAGTAACTTTAGGCCATGATGCTTATGTTTACGACAAGAACGGCAAGAAGACCAAGACCTTGAAGTTAGCTGGTAGTCCAGTAACTGTTTTAGGTTACAAGTTGATCAATAATAAGAAATACTACCAGATTGGTAAGAATCAATATGTAGTAGCTACTAATATTGACGCGACAGTTAGAACTGCAAAGAAGAATACTTACTTGCGGACACGCTTAGGCCGAATTCAAAAAGATAATTTGGTCAGAAAAGGCAGCCGAGTGATGACTTACGGTAGTAAGATCACCATTAACAATCAAAAGTATTATGCTTTGAATGCTACGCAATATGTATTAGCAAGCGATATTAGATAGAAAAAGATACGTCTTAAACCACAATTAATGGGAATTAAGGCGTATTTTTTGTATAATTCTTGTGTTGAATGTGAAAAGGGGAGAGTATATGGCGCAATTATCACTATTTTTAGTCGTCTTATTGGCGCTCGTGATTCCAATTTTTATGGCGCGTTTTAAAATTAGTACCGTGCCAACCGCAATTGCGGAAATTATTGTGGGAATTATTGTCGGTTCGAGCGGCTTTAACATTGTGGTTTCGACACATGATTTGACGTTTTTATCGAACCTCGGCGTAACTTTGCTGATGTTTTTATCAGGGATGGAAATTAACTTCGATCTCTTGCAACGGAAAAATAATCCGAAAGCTAAGTCACAAGCAGGAAAAACAGTTGATCCTTTGCCTACTGCTTTAACTGCTTTTGCCGGCATTGTGATTATGGCCTTTATTTTAGCTTATGTTTTGAAGCTAATTAGCTTATTTAGCAATATTGTTTTAGCAGCGATTATTTTTATGACTGTTGCTTTAGGGGTTGTTATTGCTACCTTGAAAGAAAAAGATATCCTTGGGCGGCCGATCGGACAGACGGTCTTACTGACTGCCGTGTTAGGTGAAGTAATTCCGCTGCTTTTGTTAACGATTTATGCTTCAGTTAATGGGGGCAACGCAGAGCAATTATGGCTGATTATCCTACTTTTTGTAGCGGCAATCTTTCTTTTGCGTCGTTTCAAGCAGCCATATCTTTGGTTTAGCAAAGTAACCAAGGCTACGACCCAATTGGATATTCGCTTGGCCTTCTTCTTAATTTTTGCTTTAGTTACAGTAGCCGAACGAGTTGGTGCCGAAAACATCTTAGGTGCATTCTTAGCCGGAATGGTTATGAAGTTGTTAGAGCCTAGTGAAGCTACTAAAGATAAGTTAACTTCCATTGGTTATGGTTTCTTTATTCCAATTTTCTTCATTATGACTGGGGTGGGCTTGAACTTAAAGTCATTATTTGCTCATCCATCATCATTGATGCTGTTGCCAGTTTTGGTTATCTTCTTGTTCTTGGCTAAAGCTCCAGTAGTCTTAATCTATATGCGTTATTTTGAGAAAAAGAATGCTTTTGCTGGTGGTTTTTTAACGGCAACGACGATTACGATTGTTTTGCCAACCTTGCAAGTTGCGCGTAAATTGCATGCAATTACTTCGACTCAATCTGACGTCTTTATCTTAGCAGCAGTAATTGTCTGCATTGTTAGTCCAATTGTCTTTAATTCTAACTTTGTTTTATCACCAGAAGATCGGATCAAAGAAACAGTTACTATCGTGGGTGCCAATGCCTTTACGGTACCAGTTGCTCATGATTTACATGATAATTGGTACTCAATCAAGATGTTTACTGATCAAAAGGACCAATACGAGACTTATGATAGCCGAGTTAAAGGCTTAACTTTGCTCAATAATTTGGATAATCAAAGTCTAGAACATAGCAGCGCCTTTGATTGTGATATTTTTGTCGCAGCAGGGCATCATGATCAAGAAAATGCACGCATGGCAGAATATGCCAAAGACTTAGGTGTTAAACGGGCAATTGCGCGGATGAATGAAGTAGACAGTGATACTTTATCGCACTGTCAAGAAGCAGGCGTGGAAGTATTTAACTTTACTAATGTGCGTTCAGCTTTAATGCGGGCCTTGATTGAATCACCAACGGTCTACAAGATTATGACTGATACCAATAACGTTTTGTACTCAGTAAAGGTGAAGAATACGCGTTATACTGGGCGACCACTTAGTGATTTGGAATTTGTTGACAAGATCACGGTTAGTCGAATTCGCCGTGGCAATGAATGGTTGATTCCGCATGGTTGGACTGTAATTGAACCAAATGATATTTTGATCTTTTCCGGGGCCTTTAAGGATGCGGATCAAGTAAAGAAATTATTGAGTCATCAAAATTAACCAAAAAAACTAGTTGCAAATTTTGCAGCTAGTTTTTTACTATCTTAATGATTTTGTCCTTCTACGGCTTTTATATCACTTTGACCATCACGCTCAACAATTGCGCCAATTGCTGCGGTTAGGCCTTTAACAATATCAGCTAGTGCCATCGAAGGCTGATTTGGCCTGGTGATAACCTGTTCTGGCAAAAATGGAATATGAATGAAGCCAGCTTTAAGCTTAGGAAATTCTTTTGTGCGCATGTACTGCACTTGGTAAAAAATATGGTTGCAGACATAGGTGCCAGCTGTGTTAGAAACTATTGCTGGTAAACCTGCCGCCCGAATTGCCTTGGCCATGGCCTTGATCGGCAGTTGTGTGAAGTAGGCGGTGTCCCCATCTGGTTGAATCGGTTCATCTAGTGGTTGATAGCCATCATTATCAGGGATGCGGCCATCGTTAATGTTGATGGCTACACGCTCAGGAGTTAGGGCGGACCGACCGCCAGCTTGACCAACATTGAGTACGTAGTCAGGTTGCTCTTTTACGATTGCTTGATGCACGACTTGGGCTGATTTATTAAAAACTGTAGGGATTTCTAATTTAATAATTTTTGCTCCCTTGATGGTATCAGGCAATTTTTTGACTGCCTCAATGGCAGGATTAATCTTATCGCTGCCAAAAGGATCAAAACCAGTTACTAGAATTTTCATTGTTTGTCTCCATTTAGAAAATTTTGAGAATAGTTAAATCATTGAATTTCTTGCTTTGGTCAAAATTTGCATTGTCTCTAAAGTATTCACGAAAGCTAAGTCAGCTTTTTGGGTATCATGTTGGTTGATCATTTGAGCAAAGGCATTAAACTCAGCCGCCATACGGTGAGGATATTTGTTTAAGCTGTAACGCTTAGGCTTTTCATTGCGCATCTCAACTGTGAAATTATCGAGCGTTCCCGTTGAACCGTCAAAGTAGATGCTGCCTTTTTCACCTTCAATAAAGGAACGTGGTGTTACGTAGCTATCTTTGGCCGCAGTGAGGGATGCTTGCTTATCAGGGTAAGAAAGATGAAGAATCCCAGAAGTATCAACGCCTTTTTGCATATTTGCATAATATTGAACTTGATCAGGCAAGCCAAACAACGCAGCTACTAAGTGAATATTGTAGATATTCAAATCCATCAAGGCGCCACCATCTTTTTTAGGGTCAAAAACTGGGGCAATTTTACCAGTCAAGAAGGCATCATAACGGCTGGAATATTGCGTATAATTCAGATTAATGATGTGGATTGGGGCGATCTTAGCGATTTCTGCTTTAATCTGTTTGAAGTTCTCTAAATAAAGGTTAGTAATGGCTTCAGCAATGATTAAGTCTTTTTCGTCAGCGAGCTTTTTTAGTTCTTCAGCTTCGGCAGTGCTTTGGACAAAAGGTTTTTCACAGATGACATTTTTGCCATGTTCAAGCGCAGCTTTAGCAACTTCGTAATGAAGAAAGTTGGGTACAGCCACATAAACTGTGTCAACTCCAGGGTCGGCTAGCAATTCATCATTGTCGGTGTAAGTGCGGGCAATGTGATATTGCTGGGCTAAATCTTGCGCAATTTTTTCACTACGTTTAGTTGATGAAATGGCCGTAATCGTCATGTTTTTTATTTGGTCAGCGGTTGTTAAAAAATCGTGGACGATCATGCCGCTGCCGATAATTCCTAATTTCATTTTTGACCTACTTCTTTTTAGTATTAGTAGTTGGCAAATCTTTGGCGTTGGTTGCGGAAGTTGGGACTTTCAAGAAGTCGTGGCTGCCGAAGTTGCCGTAACTTTGACCAACCTTAACGTGCATTAATTTGCCTAGTTTTAAGTTAACAAAGACATTAAAGGTGGATAGTTTATCATCCTTAACAACAGCCTTTACATTCATTGATTGGTATTTGCCCAATTTTTGAATTTGCTTGAAAACCTTAGCTTGATTGGTGCTTTGTGCAGTAGTGTTAAAAATTGGTGCTGCCGCCTTTTTCATTAAAGCTTGATCAGTACTTTTAGCAGTTAAAGTGTAAGTATAAACACCATCTTTTTTGCTTTTCTTCATCTTATAAGCTGAAACTAACTGATCACTTGGGTTGGTAATCATGTGATTATTCATAATTGCATCAGTTAATTCAGCGTAATTGTGGCCAGTAAGTTTTTCAAGATCAGCCTTATACCAAGTGCTTTGCCCATTGATGTAAACATTATTGAGGTTAACCCATTCTTCATTGGAACTGGTTTTACCTTTATTGGTTGTTTGGTTAGTGATATGGTAAACCGTGTTTTTCCCACCAAAGGTAGTATTGGCTAAAGCTACTTGACTTGAAGTATCTGTTCCCAAGGTAACTGATTGAATAACTTGTCCAGATTGAAAGCCTTTCTTCATCTTTTGCACCACTTGAGTCTTGGTTAAAGCTGGCGCAGCTTTCTTTTCTTGTTTACTACAGCCCCCTAATAAAAAGAGGGCGGCGAAGGATAAGCCGATAATTGTTTTCTTTAATTTCATTTGCATTTCTCCTGTATGTTTCAATTAATTCTATTATAACTAAAAAATCTGCTTCTTATTGACGAAGCAGATTATTCTTTAATTTTATTTTGTATTAAGCTTGCCTAAATCAACGGCTGACTTCTTAACTGAAGCGGGTACAGTTAACTTTTTAACTTGGTTAATTTGATCAATTTGCATGGTGAAGTTCTTCTTTTGACCGTCGTCTTTGTAGGTCGAGTCAATATTAACCTTTTTGATATGATAGTTTTGATCAACGTTAATTTGGATGTCATTTTTGATCGGCTTCACATTATCAAGATCAATCCCGATTAAAGCAGTGAAAGCCGAGTCAGAAATAATGGCATTCCAAATTTTCTTGTTGTTTCCTTTATAAATGAGCAGGTAATCTTTGCCGTTTTGCTTTACCTTAAAGGATTTAGCAGTAGGGATAAAAGGCATGAGCAAGCTGCCGTTTAAGCTATCGGTGATGGCGCCGTAAGCACTAGTTTTAGATAATTTAGTCTTGAACCAGTGTTGTGAGTTGGTACCCTTCATTTTGATGTAATTGTTTTTGCCTTCAATCCACATTTGATAGTGGTTAGAATTGCTAGAAACATTGGCATAAATGACAGTTGGCTTTTTAGTGTATTGTGCTTCAGCTTTTTGTTGCGTTTTTTGATTAGCTGATTCATTCCAAGAAGCGTGCATTGAATTAAAATTATCTTTTTCTGCCTTGGTTAAAATAGTTTTAGCAGTAGGTAAATTAGCTGTTTTGTTTGAATCTGTTTTAGAGCAAGCTGTTAAAAAGAGTAGTGCTAATAAAACGGTAATGATAATATTTTGGTGTTTAAATTTCATATATAACTTTCTTTCATTAAATTTTTTCTTTTAGTATAGCAAGAATAACGTTACAAAATTGAAAAAACACGATTTTTTTAGCCTTAACTCTATGAAAAAATTTGTGAAATGTGTAAAATATGGATGAAACATTGAATTTTAAAAGGAGATATTTCATGTCAAAATTAGTTTTAATCCGTCACGGTCAAAGTGAATGGAACCTTTCAAACCAATTTACTGGTTGGGTTGACGTTAACCTTTCAGAAAAAGGTGTTGAAGAAGCTAAGAAGGCTGGCCGTTTAATCAAGGAACACGGTCTTGAATTTGACCAAGCTTACACTTCATTATTAACTCGTGCTATCAAGACTTTGCACTTTGCACTTGAAGAAAGTGGCCAACTTTGGATTCCAGAAACTAAGACCTGGAGACTTAACGAACGTCACTACGGTGCTTTACAAGGCTTGAACAAGAAGGCTACTGCTGAAAAGTACGGCGATGAACAAGTTCACATTTGGCGTCGTTCATACGATGTTTTGCCACCAGCTATTGATGATGACAACGAATTCAGTCAAGCACATGACCGTCGTTACGCAAACTTGGACCCACACATCGTTCCTAAGGCTGAAAACTTACACGTATGTCTTGATCGTGTAATGCCATTCTGGGAAGACCACATTGCTCCAGATTTACTTGACGGCAAGAACGTAATTATCGCAGCTCACGGTAACTCACTTCGTGCTTTGACTAAGTACATCGAAAACATTTCTGATGAAGACATTATGAACTTGGAAATGAAGACCGGTGAACCAGTTGTTTACACATTCGACGAAAACTTGGATGTTGTTAACAAGGAAAAGTTGGACGACTAATTTATTAAGTAGTTATTCACACAAATAGAACTTCGGCGTAAGTCGGAGTTTTTTTATACACCAAAAAAGGCATCACCGTTAAGGGATGCCTTCTTTGTATCAACTTGCTCCAAAAACTATAATTATTTCTTTGATTTCATAATTTTTTTGGAACAACTTCATTATATTATAAATAAAGAAAGATCGCCATTTTTTTCTAAGAAAGTGGTGAAAATTGACAGTTGTATATGATAAGTGCTATTTTGAGTTACAGGAGTGTAGAAATTGGGAGAAAAATATGCAAACAATCGATAATTCTCTCTTTCAAGTCTCTGTCGATGAGAATGGGGCCCGGATGGCACATCTGGTGTCTTTAACAGATCAATTTAATTATCTCGGCGAGCAAGAAAGTGAAGAAGGTATGGCACTTGCTTTTCCAGTAATGGATCAAGCCGATAATTTGGCTAACAAGTTGCCTTGGACCGTTGTTGACAAAGGTGATACTCGCGTAAGTCTAACTTTAATTGATACGCCGGAGAGCTATAAGAGTTTTCCATATCATTTTGAAGTAATGACTACTTATGCTTTGGAGGGTAATCAAGTCAACATATCCTTTTATTTGAAAAATTCTTCAAATAAGGAACTGCCATTTTCTTTGGGCTTTATCTTACCAACTTCTTGGCAAAGTGAAAGCCAGGTCAATAAGATTAGTTTGACTGGCAAAGAACATGGCATTGATCTTACTTCAACTGATTTTAAGTTGAGTGCAAAAGAAGGAAGCGTTACAGCTTTTACGGATAAAATTGAATTAGAGGCAAAAAGTAGCCATAATTTTGCGTTAAGCTTGACTTTGAAGTAAAAATTAGTAACGATTTTAATAAGATATACTAAGCAAGTCAGCGATGATTTGCTTTTTTTGTTATAATACATTCAATGTGAATTTACATCATAATAGGTATATTTTATGAAAGATAGAAAACAAAGATCTAATCACTCGCATAATAGTCGGGTAGACACACACAGTTATAAAAATCGTCATATTTGGGTCTGGGTTATTAGTATCGTAGCCTTGCTTGCGGTTGCTGGAGCGGCGTACTTTGCCTCAGTTTATTTCCGTACTAAGTCAGCGGTTGATAAGACCTATGATCCTAAGACTGCAGTGAAAACTACAGGTGAATTTGATGGAAAGAAGAAGTTCGCTGTTTTACTGATGGGGACTGATACAGGTGCCCTTGATCGAACTGAAAAGCGCGGCCGGACTGATACCATGATTTTAGCTGTAGTTAACCCTGCTAAGAAGCGTTACACATTGGTCTCAACACCGCGTGATACGATGGCACAGATGGTTGGAAGCGAGAGCTTCAAGACAGAAAAGATTAACGCCGCTTATGAATTAGGCGGGGCTAAGATGTCAATGGATTCAGTTTCTAAGTTAATCAATGTGCCAATCAAGTATTATGCCGTGGTTAACATGGGTGGAATCATGAAGATGATTCGCTATGTTGGCGGAATTAATATTAGACCAACGCTTAGCTTTGAATATGGCGGTTATATTTTTAGAAAGGGCAAGCTGACCCATATGGGTGGTGCAGGTGCGCTAGCATATTCTAGAATGCGTTATGATGATCCGCGTGGAGATTATGGTCGTCAAGAACGACAGCGGCAGGTAATTACCACCTTGATCAAGAAGGCAGTTTCAATTAGTTCATTATCAAATCTGGATTCAATTTTGACTTCTGTGTCAAGCAATGTTCGGACTAACTTGCCATTTAGTGCGATGCAGCAGATTGCGATGAATTATCGTAGTTGTGCCAATTCGTCATCTAGTGATTATCTACATGGTTACAATGCAATGATCGACGATGCGGCTTATCAAGTACAGCCAACTAGTGAATTGCAACGGATTTCTAACCTGGTGCGCAAAGAATTAGGTTTACCTAAGGAAACGATTTCAAATAATGAAACTTTCCAAAACGAAAAGAATATTGCAAATGGCTTTAGCTTTAAGAGCGAAAAAACGCAGCACTATCATATCTATGATTACACCGAAGAAGGTGATAATTAATGGCGCGCATTTGGGCTACTCTGATTGGCTACGTTTTTGGAAATTTCTTAACGGCGATGATCGTTGGCAAAATCTTTTTAAAAATAAATCCTACTGAATACGGTTCACATAATCCAGGAACGGCTAACATGGGTGCTGTTTTTGGTAAAAAATGGGGTATTTTAACCTGTTTAGGCGATTTGCTTAAAAGTTTAATTGCCTTGTTTATTGTATATTTTGCTTTTCCAGCTCATATTAATATTGCTTATACAGGGCTAGGCCTGATCTTAGGACATTGTTTTCCAATCTGGGATCATTTTCGAGGTGGCAAAGGAGTTGCGGTTGCAGCTCAGGTAGCAGTTTTTTATAATTGGAAAGTTGGCTTTGCTACTTTATTAGTGGCTTTGGTATTAACAGCAATTATGCAAAATTTGACGATTCCGCCTTTAGTGTTTATGCTTTTATTCAGTATAAATACATTCTTGCATAATCAAGAAGCAGGATTTGTTTTTATCGTGATTACTTTGATCATGTGCTTTAAGTTCTGGCATGATATCGTAGACTTTTTCACCGGTCATGGCAAAAAGGTGGATATTCTGCTTTCAATTAAAAAGAAGCTAGGGATCATTAAGTAATGACAGAAATTTTTAGTGAGGACACAGACTAGAGAAAATGAGTGAGATTAACAAGAAAAAATCACTAAATGCTCTTCAAATCATTTGTTTGATTGTCGCAGCATTTTTCATGCTAGTGCAGATGTATTCTTGGGGGAGCACTTTTGGTAGATTACCATTAAGTACCCTAATGAGATTTATTCCAGGACTACTTGGTCACAGTACGATGGTACTAGTACCAATGGTCTTTGGTGCTGTTTATAGCAAAAGAAAGGTTCATCCAACTGAAGCTTTTAAGTTTTGGATTATAGCGGTTGTTACACTAGTGCTTTTATACTTGGTGAACTTCTTTAAACGACCAGGTACCTTTAATATGTGGAAGCTCTGGGGAGTATTTTTCCCAGTTTTGACTAGTACATCAGTATTGTTGGCTGGCTTGATTTTTAGTATGCTAGTTCAACCATACTTGTATGAATTACAACATCGCATTACTACTAAGCAAAATGTATTATTGCTTAGCGCATTAACTTTGACTGGTTTTGCGACTAGTGCAGGTACAATGATCTTTAACAAGTCAATTTATGGCATTTATTTGATCTTGTACTTTGCTTGGGGGATGTTTTTAGCTAACGTTAAAATTCCTAAAAAGGTCTTTGGCTGGTCAATTGCAGCTGGAGTAATGTCTTTCTTCGTAATGTTTATCGGTGTTCCCGGATTTAATGGGGTTTACTGGTACCAACGATTATCTGGTCGAAGTGGCGTTTATTCTTGGAATCCTAAATTTTTAAGTAATATTGCTTCACCATTTTTGTTCTTAATGGTTTTAGCAGCCTTCTTAATCTTTAGAAAAGTGATTGTTAGCTATAGTGCTAAGCAGATGCACTTCTTTATTCCAGTAATTATTTTTATGGACGCTCCAATTATTGGTGGTTTTGTTAAATCGTTCCGCTTTACCAATAGCGCTGGATTTAACAAGTTCTTGATGATTGTCATCATGATGCTAGCTGCCTGGGGCTTAAGCTGGCTATATGAGCGCTATTTATTCAAGGTGAAGCCGGTTAAACGGACGGTTGTTTTTTTCAAGCAACATAATAACTTAGCAGAAATTGTTGAAGATGCTTGGACTAACTTCACTGCTTGGATAGTTGAAAATCGAGTACGACTACTTACATGGGGCTGGTTCTATGTATTAAGTTTTGCTTCATTCTTAATTGAATCAGATAATCTGCGGATCCAAATTACGACTGCAACTGATATCAATGCCGTAATTTTCTTGCTCGGGACTAGATTCTTCGCTATTATTTTGACAGCAATCTTCCTTGATGCAATGTTTGCAATTTTCTACTTCATTACTACGCGTTACTGGACTTCAACAGTTTTAGTAACTGTAATTACAATTGGTTGGGCTATTGCCAACAAGATTAAATTAGATCTTCGTGGGGAACCAATTTATCCAACTGAATTAGACGAAATTGTTAACTGGAAGACCTTGATGCCAATGGTCGGCCAACAAAAGATAATTATGATCGCTATTGCCTTAGTAATTATCATTGCATTGACTGTCTTTCTTGAAATTAAGTTTCCAATTAAGAAAAAGGGCTCATGGAAACGCCGTGGTATTTGGGCATTGTTGAGTTTGCTTTTGTTCATGACACCAGTGCGCTTTAACCACGATGGCGGAATTATTTATCACATTAACCGTGGCTTTGATAATAAGCAATCGTTTAGAAACCCTGAACGTGATATTCAAATTAACGGTCCATTATTGAACTTCTTGAATTACTTTGACCTGCAGATTATGAATAAGCCAACTAACTATTCAAAATCTACAATTCAACATTTGAATGAGAAGTACAGCAAGATCGCTAATGAAATTAACAAAACAAGAAAGAATACTCTAAAGAATCAAACTATTGTTTACAACTTGAGTGAAAGTTTTGTTGATCCATATACTTTCCCAACAATTAAGATTGATCCAAAAACTCCAAACCCAGTTAAGTTTATCCAATCAATGAAGAAACGTGCCACATACGGTAGCATGCTTAGTGCCGGTTACGGTGGTGGTACTGCCAACATGGAATGGGAAACTTTGACCGGATTCAACATGGGTATGTTCAAGTCAACCTTGACTCCATATGTACAAATCGTACCAAACTACGACTTCTACCCAACCATTGGTATGGACTTCAACTACAAGTCAGCTGTTCACCCATTCATTGGTACTTACTACTCAAGAGTAGAAGACTACAAGAGATTTAAGTTTAACAAGTTCGTTTACCTTGGTTCTAAATACAAGATCATTGATCAAAAGAAACTTGGTAAGAGTACTTACAACTCTGACTTCACTGCTTATGCTAACGGTTTGAGACAAATCAACAGCATGAAGGGTGGTCAATTTATTAACTTGATCTCAATTCAAAACCACATGCCTTACAACAACTGGTATCCAAACAATGAATACATGGGCAAGGTATCTGGTGAACTCTTCAACACTGCCGCTGTTCGTGAGCAAATGGCAACTTACATCAAGGGTACGCAATACACCGACCAAGCTGTTAAGAAGTTTATTGGTCAAATTGATAAGATCAAGAAGCCAATTACCATTGTCTTCTACGGTGACCACTACCCAAGTATCTTGTCACAAAACTACACTGGCAAATATCCTGTTCAAATGCACTCAACTCGCTACTTCATTTACTCAAACAAGTACGCAAGACAACACGGTGCTAAGAACAAGTTGACTCACAACACTAACTTCGTCAACACTAGTGACTTCACTGCTATGATGCTTGAACAAACTAACACTAAGGTAACTCCTTACCAAGCACTTTTGACTGAAGTTCACGAGAAGCTTCCTGCAATTACCATTAACTTTAATGGTGACAAAGGCTTCCAATTGGTTGACCAAAAGGGTCACTTTGTAGATCCTAAGAAGTTGACTTCAGAACAACAAGCTATATTGAATGATTACGAAATGGTTCAATATGATATGACCGCTGGTCAAGCTTATGGCCTAAAAGCTAAGGGCTTTTACAAGATCGGTGACTAGCTAGAAGAAAGCTTGAGAGAAATCTCAGGCTTTTTTTGTGGCAAAAAGAGTTGACGAAAGATGGTCTTCACGTTAAGATATCCTTATCTAAGTAGCAAATCAGCTCAGCGTTCAGAGAACTAGCGGTGTGGTGTGAGCTAGGCAGGCTGATTTTGACGAAGTACTAATGGGGTAGTTTCCATAAAGACTATTAAGAGGCGCGATACGCGCAAACGTGGGTGGTACCACGGCTAATAATGTAATTTAGTCGTCCCTTGGTCTTTTGACCAGGGGACGTTTTTTATTGGAGGAAAAACTATGGCAAAATTTGATATTTTGGAAGATTTAAAATGGCGTGGTGCCATTAATCAAGAAACTGATGAGGAAGGTTTGAGAAAGTACTTAGCAGAACATGACGATTTGGCATTGTACTGTGGTACTGACCCAACTGGTGATTCCCTTCACATTGGACACCTTATTCCGTTCATGATCTTGAAGAGATTCCAAATGGCGGGCTACCATCCAGTAATTTTAATTGGTGGTGGTACTGGTGCGATTGGTGACCCATCAGGCCGTAAGACTGAACGTACTTTACAAACTGCGGAACAAGTTAAGCACAATGAAGAAAGCTTAACTAATCAAATGAAGAAGTTATTTGGTACTGAAAATTTTGAAATTAGAAACAATGCTGAATGGCTAAGCAAGCTTAACTTGATCGACTTCTTGCGTGATTATGGCAAGTTCTTCCAAGTTAACAATATGATTAACAAGGATGTTGTAGCTAGCCGTCTTGAAAATGGTATTTCATTTACTGAATTTACTTATCAAATTTTGCAAGCAATTGACTTCTACCACTTGAATAAAGATGATGGTGTTCAACTTCAAATTGGTGGTAGTGATCAATGGGGCAACATTACTGCTGGTATTGATTTAATCCATAAGCTTGAAGGCGCAGATCGTCCAGCCTTTGGTTTAACTATTCCATTGATGCTTAAGGCTGATGGTACTAAGTTTGGTAAATCTGCTGGTGGTGCTGTTTGGCTTGATCCAGAAAAGACTAGCCCTTATGAATTTTACCAATTCTGGATTAATCAAGATGACCGTGATGTGGTGAAATACTTGAAGTATTTCACTTTCCTTAGCCGTGAAGAAATCGAAGATTTAGCTGAAAAGACTGAGAAAGAACCTTGGAAACGTGCTGCACAAAAGAAGCTGGCTGAAGAAGTTACCAAGTTTGTTCATGGCGAAGCAGGTCTTGAAGAAGCTAAAATGATTACTGATGCCTTGTTCTCGGGCAATATCAAGAACTTATCAGTTGCTCAAATTGAACAAGGCTTGAAGAATGCTCCAAGTGCGGAAGCTGGCAATGAAAAGAAGAATATTGTTGATTTTTTAGTTGACACTAAGATTGAACCTTCTAAACGTCAAGCTCGTGAAGATGTAAAGAATGGTGCCATTTATGTTAATGGCGATCGTGAGCAAAGTACTGATTTCGAAGTTGATCCATCAAGTGACTTTGATGGTAAGTACGTTATTATTCGTAAAGGAAAGAGAAAGTATACTTTAGTTACAATTAAATAATTAAATATATGATTTTAACATTTTATATATAAAAATAGAGGGATTTTTTCCTCTATTTTTTTAGCTAATAATCGGAGATATTTACTACCAACTAATATTTGTAAAAGATAAAGATAATGATTTGTGTAAAATAATATTTTACTTCTTAAATTGTTATTTTATTTTCTAAAATCAATTGCTACAATCTATTTATTAAGTTATTCACAAATTCACATTATTACTATACAATTTGTTATTTCAAGTGCAATACCAATATAAAATAGCTGCGTATACCTTTTGCAAATGCTGATGCAAAGCACTTGATTGAAAAAACTGACTTTTAATAAAAATATGTGAAAAGCAGCACTATCTACTTTACTTCTAATCAAACAGTGTTATAGTAATAGTGTAAAGAGAAAGTAAGTAAATAAAAAGAGGTTATTAAAATGTTAGAATCTAAAAAAGCTATTAAGATTATTTCAAGTTTGGTAATCGGTTTGAGTTTAGGCTGTGTTCTTACTCCTATTGCTCAAGCTACTTCATTTACTGCTCCTAAATTGGGTACTGCAACACAAGCTCCAACCAATCCTGCTATTAAAAAGGGTGATAAGATCTTTGTTGTTATTAAAGACACCAAAAATCAAAAAGTAGCTGTTTACAATAAAAATGCTGAAAAAACTAGCAAAAAAGTTGCAATGGGTTCTACTTATACCGTAAAAGACGTTAAGAAAGTTAATAAAAAGAAGATTGTCAGAATCAACAAGAGTCAATGGTTGAATATTAAAGACGTCGTTAAGAACTAAATAAAAGCAAATTTAATAACCGTTTTGAATACTTATTTTCTAAAAATACTTGGAGAGAATAAATAAGGACGAGGATGTTCAAATGAATGTCTTCGCCTTTTTTGATACAATATAGACGCCGCTTTAGCTCAATAGGTAGAGCACCGCCGTGGTAAGGAGGAGGTCCCCAGTTCAAACCTGGGAAGCGGCTTAGTTGTTGTTTTTGGCAAGAAAGGAAAAATTTTATGAAGCATGAACTTACAATGAATGAAATTGCTAAATTTCAAAAAGAATATGAGCAAAAACCACAAAATCGGGTTGCGGAATTGGCTGTTGTTAATAATGGTGTGGCTAAGGCTAGTTTGGATTCAGAAAAGGTTAGGAAATTGAACCGCACTTTTTCAATTGAAATCCCAACTGATAATGTTACTGATCAAAAGCAATCGGGTCGCTGCTGGCTATTTGCGGCCTTGAATACATTGCGTCATGGTTTTGCTAAGAAGTATAATGCTAAAAACTTTACTTTTTCACAAAATTATTTATTCTTCTGGGATCGAATTGAACGAGCAAATATTTTCTTTGATAATATTTTGAATACCGCAGATCGTCCACTTAGTGACAGAACAGTGCATACTTATATGCAGGGACCTGATACTGATGGTGGCCAATGGGCTATGGCTGTTTCTTTGATTAGGAAGTACGGCTTAGTGCCAACCTATGCTCAAGATGAAAGTTTCACTGCCAACAATACTGTTTTCTTCAATCGTATTTTGAATAATAAGTTGCGAGAAGATGGACTTGTGTTGCGTAAGTTAGCTCAAGCAGGTAAAAATGATGAAATTGAAGCTAAACGTCAAGAATTTTTGAGTGAGGTTTACCGTATGGCAGTAATTGCTTTCGGTCAACCAGTACAAAAATTTGACCTTGAGTTTAAGGATGATGAAGGTAAGTATCATTTTGATGGTGATCTTGCTCCACTTGATTTCTTTCACGACTACTTTACTGATGACTTGGATGACTATATTGTTTTGTTCAATGCACCAGATCATGAATTTGATAAGCTGTATGCTTTGCCATTTGAAGACAATGTAGAGGGCGGAAGTCCAGTTCATTTCTTAAACACTAAAATTGAAAATCTTAAAGAAGCTGCGATTAAGCAACTTGAAGCAGGCGAAACTTTTTGGTTTGGTTGTGATGTAGGTAAAGATAGCGATCGTCAAAAGGGAATTTTAGCTCATAACCTCTATCAAACTGATACTATTTTTAATATTGAAACTAAGTTAAGCAAAAAAGAGAGACTGGAAACTGGTGCTTCGGGTTCAACTCATGCCATGACGATGGTTGGTGTGGATGTTGTTAATGGAAAGCCACGTCAATGGAAAATTGAAAACTCATGGGGAAGCAAGGTCGGTGAAAAAGGCTACTTTGTGATGGATGATAACTGGTTTGATGAATATCTCTTCAAAGTAGTTGTTAAAAAACAATATGTACCGGAAAAACTAGTTAAGATTTGGGAAGGCAAAGCAACGCCGGTAGAAGCATGGGACTCAATGGCATAATGGAAATTAAACAAGTTATCGATTTTACTCAAACACACTTAAAGAATGAAAAAACGGGTCATGATTTTTATCATGGCGAACGGGTAGCTAATTTGGCTAGTCAAATGTATTTAGCAGATCATGCTGATGCTCATGAAGATAGCCGGGTAGTTGCTATTATTAAAACAGCAGGTTATTTGCATGACACGATTGATGAAAAAATCTGTGCTGACCCACAAAAGGTGATTGATGAAATTGAAGAGTTATTGCCGCAAGTAGGGTTTAATGAACTAGAGGCATGGGATATTTTATTCACCATTCAACACATGTCATTTTCAGCTAATATTGAGCATCACTATCATTTGCCTTTATCTGGACAATATGTGCAAGATGCTGATCGTCTAGAAAGTTTAGGTGCGATTGGAATTGCCCGTGCCTTTACGTATGGTGGTAAACATGGCAATAAGATTTACGATCCAGAGATTAAGCCAGCCGTTTTAACTAGTCATGATCAATATCGTAACCATGTCGAAACCACAATCAACCACTTTTATGAGAAACTTTTTCATTTAGAAGATTTAATGAATACTCCTGCTGCCAAAAAAGAAGCGGAAAGACGAACTGCATACATGCGCGACTTTGTACGTGAATTTATGCAAGAATGGAATGTTTAGAATAATTTAATTTTGAATAAGCCTTGATACATCAGTATTGAGGCTTGTTTTTTAAATAAATTAAAAATAATATTAAAAAAACTTGCAAAGCAAAAAATATTTAGCTATACTTATAAACAACTTAAAGAGTTCTATTATTTTTCTCATAAACGAGAGGAGCAATGTGTATGAAGTTTACCAAATTATTTGCTGCAGGAGCAACCGTTTTAATTGCCGGTTCAACGCTGGCAGCATGTGGTAGTAATTCTAATTCGTCAAGTTCATCAGCTAAGAAAACAATTAAAAAGAATGAGGATCAAAATGAAAAAGTGGAAAAAGTATTTTAGTGCAAGTTTATTAACCGTCGTATCAGCTGCAACTTTGGCAGCCTGTTCAAATAAAAGTTCGTCATCTGGTACCAAGCAAACCTTGAATTGGATGACTAAATCAGAATTACAAACTTTAGATTTGTCCAAGGTGACTGATGCAACTAGTTTAGATCAAATTAATAATTCGATGGAAGGACTCTATCGTTTAGGTAAAAATTCTAAGGTGGAAAATGCTTTAGCAACCAAGACTGAAGTTTCAAAAGATGGTAAAGTGTGGCATTTTACTTTGAGAAAGAATGCCAAATGGTCTAACGGTGATCCAGTTACTGCTAAAGATTTCGTCTATTCATGGCGTAGGACTGTTGATCCAAAGACTGCCTCACAATATGCTTATCTTTTCTCAGGAGTAAAGAATGCGGATGATGTAGTAGCAGGAAAGAAGAAGGTTGAAACACTCGGTGTTAAAGCAGATGATAACCAACATTTAACCGTTACTTTGGATAGAAGAATTCCATACTTTAAGTTATTGATGGGCTTCGGAGTTTTCTTCCCACAAAATGAACATGCTGTTGAAAAATATGGCAAAAACTATGGTACCTCATCTAAAACAATGGTTTATAACGGACCATTTGTCTCAAAAGGCTGGACCGGTTCAAACTTGTCTTGGAAGCTAGTTAAGAATAAGGACTACTGGGACAAGAGCAAGGTAAAACTAAGCAAGATTAATTACAGCGTGCAAAAGACACCATCAACCGACTACAACTTGTATCAATCTGGAAAATTAGATGTAGCATTATTGGCACCACAAGCTACAAAACAATTGAAGAACCAGAGTGGTTATACAATTAGACCAGCTTCTTCAACACAATATTTACAATTAAACGAAAAGAACAAGCTTTTCCAAAATACTGACTTCCGCCGTGCACTTTCATTATCAGTTAATCGTAAAGCATTAGTTTCAGCTGTAGGTGGTGCTAACAAGCCAGTCACTACCTTTTCGCCAAATAGTATGACTGAAGTAAATGGCAAAGATTATACTGAATTAGTCAAAACTGCTGAAACTGATAAGTTAATGACATATAACCCTACTTTAGCTAAAAGTTATTGGAAGAAAGCACAAAAGGCTTTAGGCCAGAGCAAAGTTAACTTCACTTTGCTAACCTATGACGATGATGATGCCAAAAAAGCGGGTGAATACTTGCAAAGTACTATTGAGTCAAACTTGAAAGGCGTTAATGTCAGAGTAAATAGTTTACCTAAAAAGACTGCCTTAGTTCGTAGCCAAAATGGCAACTTTGATGCTTTATTGATGGGTTGGCAAGCTGACTTTACTGATCCAATCTCATTCCTTGACTTGAACACCTCAAATGCTTCATACAACTGGGGCAAGTGGGCTAATAAGGAATATGATAAGTATGTAGCAGCTTCTAAAACTACTGGAAACGAAAATACTCGTTTTGAAGACTTAGCTAAGGCTGAACGTGTATTGTTAACTGAGCAAGGTGTAGTACCACTTTACCAGCCAGCAGAAGCTTGGATGGTTCGTCCAACTGTCAAGGGCGTTGTATATAATGGTGCTGGAGCTAACTATAACTTCAAATATGCTTATGTTGAAAAGTAGACTAAAATCCTAAATATCTAAATAATAGAACTTATAACAATAAACAACTCCTCTATGTAATCAAAAAGTAGACCGAAAAAATCGGTCTGCTTTTTGATTTTCGCTTGAAAAAAGCAAGTTAGGCTAGTAAAGTAAAACTAATAATTTTTTGAATGAGAAAAGGAGAGCTTAAATGTCAAATTGGGATACAAAATTCGCTAAAAAAGGTTTAACGTTTGATGATGTTTTATTAATTCCAGCAGAAAGTCATGTTTTGCCAAACGAAGTTGATTTGAGTACGACTTTGGCAGACAACATTAAATTAAATATTCCATTGATCAGTGCAGGGATGGATACTGTAACTGAAGGTGCAATGGCAATTGCAATGGCTCTCCAAGGTGGGCTAGGCGTTGTACATAAGAATATGTCAATTCAAGCTCAGGCTAGTGAAGTAGCCAATGTAAAGAGCGTAGTCGTGCCAACTAGTGCTGCAAAGGCCGCAACTGATGATCAAAACCATCTGCTCTGTGCTGCAGCAGTTGGTGTAACCAGTGATACTTTTGAAAGAGCAGAAGCATTGCTTGAAGCTGGTGCTGATGCGATCGTTATCGATACTGCTCATGGTCACTCAGCTGGGGTATTGCGCAAGATCAAAGAAATCCGCGATCATTTTCCAGAAGCAACTTTGATTGCTGGTAATGTTGCGACTGGGGATGCAACTAGAGCACTGTTTGATGCTGGTGTTGATGTCGTCAAAGTTGGTATTGGCCCTGGATCAATTTGTACTACTAGAGTTGTTGCTGGTGTTGGTGTGCCACAAATCACGGCTATTTATGATGCTGCTACAGCTGCACGTGAATATCACAAGCCAATCATTGCAGATGGTGGAATTAAATATTCAGGTGATGTTGTTAAAGCTTTAGCAGCTGGTGGCAATGCTGTCATGCTTGGCTCAATGCTATCAGGTACTACTGAAGCACCTGGCGAAATTTTTGAAGATAATGGCAAGAAGTATAAGCGCTATCGCGGAATGGGGTCTGTTGGTGCGATGGCCCAAGCACACGGTTCAAGTGACCGTTACTTCCAAGGTGGCGTAAACGAAGCTAATAAACTTGTTCCAGAAGGTGTTGAAGCCCGAGTAGAATACAAGGGCGATGTATCTGATGTAGTCTTTCAAATTGATGGCGGATTACGTTCAGGTATGGGATATTGTGGTGCTGCAAATATTCCGGAATTAATTGATAAAGCTCAATTTGTTCAAATCACTAATGCAGGTTTACGTGAATCACATCCACATGATGTTCAAATGACCAAAGCTGCTCCAAACTATAAGTAAAGCAAAATAGATATAATAAAAGTTAAAAATAAGAGAGAAAGCAAAATTTCTCTCTTATTTTTTTAATTTTTTGGACATTTTCACTAGATATATTTATTTCTTTTGGTATAATTAAAACAACATTAAAAAGTAAATGAAAGCATAAAATAAAATGAGGGAGCAATTAATATGGCTAGATACCTATTAAAACGTATATTTTATATGATCCTCACTTTGCTTGTCGTGGCTACGGTAACTTTTTTCTTAATGAAATTGATGCCGGGTTCACCTTATGCTAATGAAGCAAAGATGACGCTAACTCAGCGGCAAATTATGGATCAACAGTATGGTTTAAATAAACCTATCTGGCAACAATATTTGATTTATATTGCGGGGATGCTTCATGGTGATTTTGGGACATCCTTCCAATATAGTAACCAACCGGTAGCTTCATTAATTGGGGCGCGTTTGGGTGCGTCAGTACAATTAGGTTTACAAGCATTAATTTTGGGAGTTGTCCTTGGTGTAATCGCTGGGGCAATTGCTGCTATGAGACAGGGTACTTGGGTTGACTCAACTGCTACTGTAATTTCTATTTTGGGTAAATCAGTTCCTAACTTTGTTTTAGCAGTTTTGCTTCAATACTACATCGGTTTAAAGCTAGGTTGGTTCCCAATTGCTGGTTGGGGGCAATTTTCTCAAACGATTATGCCAACGATTGCTTTGGCAGTTGGACCATTTGCGGAAACAGCTCGGTTTATCCGAACCAGTATGGTTGATACCTTAAGTAGTGACTATATTGAGTTAGGTAAGGCCAAGGGATTGAGCAGAATGGAAGTTATTAGAAAACACGCAATGCGTAATTCAATGATTCCATTAGTAACTCTGATTGGTCCTTATGCTGTAGCCTTGATGACTGGTTCAATGGTTATTGAAAATATCTTTAACGTTCCTGGGATTGGTGAACAATTTGTTAAGTCGATTTTGACTAACGACTATCCAACAATCATGGGAATTACGATGGTTTACTGTATTGGATTAGTAGTAATTCTGTTGATTACTGATATTGTTTATGGATTAATTGATCCAAGAATTAGATTAGATGAAAGCGAGGCCTAGAAGACAATATGACTGAAGAAAAATTAAACCTTCCTGTAGATGCCTTTGAACCCTTACCAAAAGATGAAGCACAGGATAACGAAAACATTGCAGGTCCATCTTTATCGTTTGCACAAAATGTTTGGCTTCGCTTCAAGCAGAGAAAAGCAGCTATTATTTCTGCAATTATTGTTATTTTGATGATTGTAGTAGCTTTTGGTTCAACCCCATTCATCAATAAATCTACTTTAGTTAAATCGCACCCACAATATGCCAATTTGCCTGCTAAAGTGCCAGGAATGAGCGCAATTAATGGTTTGAACGGTAAGATTAAGCAAAATGGCAAGTGGGTTGATGCTTATGCCCAGAATGGCGTGCCTAAAGATAAGTATTTTATCGCAGGTACAGATTATTTAGGCAGATCTTTGGGGCAGAGAATCATCTATGGTACTAAAATTTCATTAATTGTTGCTTTAGTGGCTGCCTTCTTCGATTTAACTATCGGGGTCGCGTACGGAATAGTGTCCGGATGGAAAGGCGGGGGAGTCGATAACGTGATGCAGCGGATTATTGAAATTATCTCCTCCGTGCCTAATTTAATCATTGTAGTTTTGATGTTAGTAGTATTAAAGCCGGGTATTAAATCAATTATCTTGGCGATTGCTATTTCAAGTTGGACAACAATGGCGCGGCAGGTCCGGGCTGAAACGTTGAGTTTGAAGAATGAAGAATATGTTTTGGCAGCTAGATCATTAGGTGAATCACCTTGGAAAATTGCTTGGAAACACTTAGTGCCTAACCTTTCAAGTATCATCATTATTCAAACGATGTATACTATTCCAACTGCTATCTTCTTCGAAGCCTTCTTAAGTTTCATCGGAATCGGTATTTCAGCCCCAGAAACTTCACTAGGTGTACTTTTGAACGAAGGACAAAAGAATTTTCAATTCTTGCCATATCAGATGTGGTATCCAGCAATCGTATTGTGTGTGTTGATGATTGCCTTTAACTTATTAGGTGATGGTTTGCGTGATGCCTTCGATCCACGGGGACAAAGATAGAAAGGATTAACCTAAATGCCAGAAGAAAGAGTTTTAGATGTTAAAAATTTAAAAATTGATTTCCACACTTATGCTGGTGAGGTTAAAGCTATTCGTAACGTTTCCTTTCACCTAAATAAGGGAGAGACGCTCGCAATTGTAGGAGAATCAGGTTCAGGTAAGTCGGTTACTACCAGAAGTATTATCGGTCTGTTAGCACGAAATGCTCAGATTGAAGACGGTGAGATTGATTTCCACGGCAAAAATTTGCTAGAGTTATCTGAAAAAGAAATGCAAAAAATTCGTGGGAATGAAATTTCAATGATTTTCCAAGATCCTATGACTTCGCTTGACCCAACTATGAAGATTGGGCAACAAATTGCGGAGCCATTAATCAAACATAAGGGTGCCTCTAAGAAAGAAGCTTGGGCTAAAGCCTTGGAAATGATGAAGGCCGTGGGAATCCCAAATGCAGAAGAACGAATTAATCAATATCCGCACCAATTCTCAGGCGGGATGAGACAAAGAATCGTGATTGCGATTGCTTTAATCTGTGAACCAGAGATTTTGCTAGCTGATGAACCAACTACAGCTCTAGACGTAACTGTCCAAGCCGAAATCTTAGATTTGATGAAAGACTTGCAAAAGCGGGTAAAGACCTCAATTATTTTCATTACGCACGATTTGGGCGTAGTGGCCGGTATGGCAGATAGAGTAGCTGTAATGTACGCTGGTGAATTCTTAGAATTCGGTGGTGTTGATGAAATTTTTTATGATCCACAGCATCCATATACTTGGGGCTTAATCAATTCAATGCCTACTTTAAACAGTGATACTTTGGAGTCGATTCCAGGTACGCCTCCTAACTTGCTTGATCCGCCCAAGGGTGATCCTTTTGCACCAAGAAATAAGTATGCCATGAAGATTGATGTGGAAAGAAAGCCACCATTTTTCAAGGTAACTGATACTCACTATGCTGCAACCTGGCTTTTAGCACCAGGTGCACCTAAAGTGGAACCACCAGCTGAAATTACACGTCGCTGGAAAAAATATAACTTGATGAAACAAGAAGATAAACTGCCAGAGGTTAACTAGTCGCGGTAAAGGAGATTTTTATGCCAGAAAAAAAGAAAATTTTGGAAGTAAAACATCTAAAACAATACTTTAAAAATGGTCGTAATGTCACCAAGGCTGTTGACGATGTAAGCTTTAATATCTATGAAGGTGAAACTTTCGGCTTGGTAGGTGAATCTGGTTCTGGTAAGACAACTACTGGGCGCTCAATTTTGCAATTGTATAAGCCAACTAGTGGCGAAGTGATTTTTGAAGGCAAAAATGTAGCAGATTTAAAAAGTCGTGCAGACAAACTAGCTTTTACACGGGATGCACAAATGATCTTTCAAGATCCTTATGCTTCACTTAATCCTAGAATGACTGTTGAGGACATTATTGCTGAAGGATTAGATATTCACCATTTGGTTAAAAATAAAGATGAACGAACTGAGAGAGTAGAGGAATTATTGGAAACTGTTGGCTTAAATGCAAGTCATGCTAGCCGTTTTCCACATGAATTCTCAGGTGGTCAGCGTCAAAGAATCGGGATTGCTCGCGCCTTAGCCGTAGAGCCCAAATTTATTGTTGCAGACGAACCTATTTCAGCTCTAGACGTATCAATTCAAGCTCAAGTAGTTAACTTGATGATTGAATTACAGAAAAAGCGTGGTTTAACTTACTTGTTCATTGCCCACGATTTATCAATGGTTAAGTTTATTTCTGACCGAATTGGTGTAATGCACTACGGTAAACTACTGGAAGTAGGTCCAGCCGATGACGTCTATGATCGACCACTTCATGATTACACGAAGAGTTTGATTTCTGCAGTGCCAATTCCTGATCCAGAAGTTGAGCGGAGCCGGACAAGGATTCCTTATGACGCTCAAAAAGAAGAAATGGACGGAAAGCAACGCTCAATGCATGAAATTCGTCCAGGACACTTCGTACGCTGCTCTGACGATGAAGTCAAGCATTACGAAGAAGTAGCGGCAAGCTACGAAAATTAGATACCAAATCTAATGCAACTCTCTCTATATTAATATTATATTTATGCTAAAAAGGCGATCCGATATGGATCGCCTTTTTATATGATCATTGCTCGTTAAGCTAATGAATCCCATGCTGGTAGGTCAGTGATTGGACCTTCAGCGAGCTTCTTTTGGTTTTCAGTTAAGTACTTCTTGTGGACTACAACTTCGTAAACATAGTCCTTAAACCATTCATTATTCATGACGTAGAAGCCTTTAACACCAGATTTATCGCCCCATGAGTTCTCAACTTTCCATTGACGAACTTCGCCGTTGTCTTCATCAACACCAACTAAAGTCATGGCATGTGACACTTGACCGACGCCGGTCTTTAATCTGTCTGCTTTAGACATTTTAAGGTCAACGCCGAATAAGTCATCTAACTTGTACAAATTAGTGTCAAGGTAACCAGTTTTACGGTCCATTTGACGTAAAACATCGTTACCAAACCAAACAGCTTCGCCGTCTTTTAATTGAGCGATAGCAGCGCTGGACAAGTATTCCATTGGTACATTCAAAAGCTTGATTCTCAGTGAGCCTTCAATGTTGTCTTCAGCTGGTAGACCATAAAGCTTGTTATAGTCATGGTCTGGAGCATTAGTCAAAACAACATAGTCATCAAAATCGACATCGCCCATGTACTTATGCAAGAATTCAAGTGGAGTAAGGTTCTTTTCTAAATGATATTTCTTATCATCATCACGATATTCAAGATCGAAAGTCTTAGGTGGTTCACCTACTGCGATAGCAGTCATTTGGTAAACTTCGCTTAAAAATTTTTCGCGAACCTTTTTAATTTCATCATCTTTGCCGTATTGCTTCAAATGGCGCAATACTAAAGCATCCTTCTTTAACTTATCGCCCAAAGCAGTAGCAAAACCAGTTGTATCGTTGGTGTTAAAAGTTTCTGGCATAGCATATGAAGGAACAACACCATATTTTTCAACTAAAGCAGCAGCCATTTGGAATTGTCCACCATCACTACCAGCAAAGTCTAAGTCAGCCTTAACTTGACGTGAATCAAGTGGCATATCAGCACTGTCTAAGATTCTGTTGTAGAACATGTTGGCACGTTCAATCTTGTCCCAGAAAAAGTTGTAAGCTTGTGAGAAAGTGAAATCTTTAGCCTTGTATTTTTTACCAAAAGCATGACGTAAAACGTTCAAAGTTGCGAACAACCAGCAACGACCTGAATGCTTTTGATTAGTAACGTTGTTGGTGTCAAGTTCGGTTGAGAATACTCTGGTTAATTGTCCTTGAACACGGTCGTTATAAGATGCTTCAAGCACACCACTGCGTTGAGCTGCACGAGCAACGACTTTATTTTCAGGTTTTTTATTAAATTCGGCAGAGAACTTTTCTAGTTCCTGCACAGTTAATTCATGAGCCATAAAAAATCTCCTTTTTAATTTTATAATTTTTTTCTAAACTAACTCTATTTTAAAGCAAAATACAAGCGGGTTCAATTAGAACTCGCTTGTAGAGAATTATTAATCCGTTAACTTATTAGACCTCTTGCATAAACCTAATAAATTAATCAATTTTTATAGAATTGCCATCATCGCCGGCAGTTTCCTTAGGCAAAGTGATGGTCAATACACCATTATCATACTTTGCATGAATCTCACTTGCAACTACATTTGGTAATCTATAGCTTCTAGAAATACCGCCCTCACTTCTTTCCTTATGAATGATATTTCTATTTTTATCGCTAGTGTCCTTAAATGATTTTCTTGTGCCGCTGACATTTAACGTACCGTCATTATAGTTAACGTTGATATCCTGCTTATCCATGCCAGGCATGTCAATCTTAACTAGATAGTCCTTATCAGTTTCTGCAACATCAGATTGCATAATGTTTTCAATTTCATTATCGTCAAAGAAGTTTCTTGGAAAACCAAACCAATCATTCATTGCATCCATCATGTCGTTGCGCCGATTCATCATATCGTTTGCCATAAATAAAACTTCCTTTCATTTTTGTATTTGCTTAATTAGAATATAAGGAAAAGATCAACTCATTTCTTGATCTCTTTTCTCCTTACACTGTTTATTGTAGTCGCTTTTTATAGAAATGACACAAATTAGCACTCAAAAATGTATAGTGCTAATTTTAGACTGATAACGCTGCTACAATAACATTCTGAGATTGTAGATAATTATTACGTATAAAAAAATAAAGAAAGTTTGTGAAATAGAAATGGTATATTTTCAGAAAATGACTCCAGAAGGCTATCAACAAATTGAGGATGAAATTGCTCGATTAAAAAAAGATCGGCCACGTAGAATTAAAATTTTGCAGGCTGCACGAGCTTTAGGTGATCTTTCGGAAAATACTGAATATACTGAAGCAAAACGTGATCTAGGTCACTTACAAAGTCGTCTGCGTTACCTAGGCAAACAATTAAAGTATGCCGAAATTGTTAAAGCTGAAGATGATGGTAAGGTTGATCTAGGAAAGACCGTTGTGCTTAAGTTTGATGACGATGATGAAACAGAAGAATACAAAGTAGTTGGGCGAATGGAAGCGGATCTTGCTGCTGGCAAGGTTTCTTTTGATTCTCCATTGGGTCAAGCAATCATGAAAAAGGAGGCTGGTACAACAGCAACGGTGGCTGCACCAGCAGGTGAATATCAAGTAACGATTGTGGAAGTTAAATAAGTTGAGAACTATAATAAACTGTCTTTTTCTGGTATAATATGGGTTTTGTAGGATACAATTCAGAGTAGGAGTGAAGAATTTGAATACGCCACAATCAAGAGAGGGTAATGTGATCCGCTATGCCGTTTATTTAGCTGGCTATGTCGCTGTGTTTGCAGTAGTAAAGCTAGTTACTAGAAAATCTCCGGTTCATATTTGGGATTTGATTTTATTCGGCTTAGTTGCAGCCATGATTCTGTTGTTTTATGTTTATCGTTTCAATCGAGAGCAACGCTTTTTTGCCCGTGATTTTAAACTTCCATGGTTGGGCAGTTTGTCAACTGTTGTTCTATTAACATTAGTGATTACAGTTACACAGATTTCGATTTCATACTTACAATCATATGGCAGGATTAGTCATTATGATTTCCAATTGATATATGCCAAAAGTGAATCAGTTAACATGTTTTGGTTTTTAATCGTTGTCCAAGGAATTGTATTACCAATCCTACAAGAATTTTTGGCGACTGGCTTTTTGTTCAATTATGCTTTTCGGCGAAATACTAAGCAAGTTGCAATTATGGGGATCATTGTTTCAGGTCTGATTTATAGCTTACTGAACTTTCAAAATTCAGTAGTACTCTTTATTATTGATGCAATTTATGGCATGGTGTTTGCTTGGAGCTATATGTACACACAAACATTATTGATGCCAATTTACTTAGCTGTAGTTAGTGGCGTACTTACAGTGATTATGATTTAAAAACAAAAGGATGAGAAAAATTCTCATCCTTATTTTTGTATAAAAAAAGCGGATAGCGTGAATCGAACCCGCATCTACAGCTTGGGAAGCTGTCGTTCTACCATTTAACTATACCCGCAATATGTTTTTATTTTAGCATTTTTTCTATTTGAAGATCAACACTTTTACGATCAATTAAGCTGGTAAAATTTTGAAAAAGCCAGCGGCGTAGTTCGTTGGGCATAACAACTAGAGGCATTCTATTATGGATTGGCGCCATATCTTTGTTAGGCGCGGTAGTAACCATTGAAAAATAATCCTGATCATAAATACCTGCAATTAAGGTAAGTGGTTGATTAGTGCGGAAGGCGTAGCGATCATGGTATTTACGACCGTTTTCAGCAATATGGGTAGTTTTAGCGTATTCAAAGAATTTTTCGGTTAAGATTAAGCAACGTTGCTTGGCAAAGGATTTGTCCCACATTGAAGGCGCTGAATCATAAAATCGCTCAATTCTAGCGTTAAATAATGGCTTTTTTGGATCAACGGGACTTGGATAGCCCCATTTTTTTTTGCTTAATTGCAATTGACCATTTTGATAAAGCAAAACAGGTGCTACTTGGTTAGGAAAAATATCTTGTGCTTGAATGTCAAAATTTGGTGTAACTAAGGGCAGGTCAAGATCGCTTTTGAGATATTGTTGAATTTGTTTTAAATTAGGTAAACGAAACTGGTTGCACATACGCATTTCCTTTCTTTAGGGCTAGTTTAATCATAGCCTATTTTTTGTTAAAATTAGGTAATTAAACAATTAATATTAATAAAAAAATAAACTTAAAAATTAGAAAAGAGCAAAAAGATGACGAAAGAAATTTTATTAACTGGTGACCGTCCTACTGGTAAGCTGCACATTGGTCACTATATCGGTTCATTAAAGAATAGAGTAAAATTACAAAATTCAGGTAAATATGATCCATATATTATGATTGCGGATACACAGGCTTTGACCGACAATGCTCGTAATCCGGAAAAAATTCGCAATAGTTTGATCCAAGTAGCTTTAGATTACTTAGCTGTTGGTATTGATCCAGCTAAATCAACTATTTATGTTCAATCACAAATTCCTGCTCTATTTGAATTGACTGCTTACTACATGGATTTAGTAACTGTGGCTCGGCTTGAAAGAAATCCAACTGTTAAGACAGAAATTAAGCAAAAAGATTTCAAAGACTCTATTCCAATTGGCTTTTTAAACTATCCAGTTTCTCAAGCTGCTGATATCACCGCTTTTAAAGCAACCGTTATTCCTGTTGGAGATGACCAGGAACCAATGTTGGAACAAACACGTGAAATCGTTAGGACTTTTAACCGTGTTTATAATTGTGATGTTTTGGTTGAACCTAAAGGTTATTTCCCACCTAAAGGTCAAGGACGTTTGCCAGGACTTGATGGTAATGCGAAGATGTCGAAGTCACTTGGCAATGCGATTTATCTTGCTGATGATGCAAAGACAGTTCAAAAGAAAGTTATGTCAATGTACACGGATCCTAACCATATTCACGTTGAAGACCCTGGTAAGGTTGAAGGTAACACTGTCTTTACATATCTTGATGTCTTCGATCCAGATAAGGACAAGGTGGCAGAACTTAAGGCAGAATACCAAAAGGGTGGCTTAGGTGACGTTAAGATTAAGCGTTACTTAAACAAGGTCCTTGAAGCAGAGCTTGCACCAATTCGTGAACGTCGCGAAAAGTTTGCTCAAGATGAAGATGCGGTTTATGAAATGCTTCTGGAAGGTTCAAAAAAGGCTAATAAAGTGGCTAATGCAACACTTGAACAAGTCCGTGACGCAATTGGTTTGAACTATTTCAAGAATAGATAAGGCTGAGGTAAAGTTATGCACGATCGAATTCCTTGGAAACAATATTTTATGATGCAGGCGCTAGTAATTGCGCAACGCTCTACTTGTAATCGCGCATTAGTTGGTAGCGTCTTAGTAAAAAATAATCGGATTATTGGCACTGGTTATAATGGTTCCGTTTCAGGACAACCGCATTGTGACGATGTGGGTCATCAAATGGTTGATGGTCACTGCGTTAGAACTATTCATTCAGAAATGAATGCGATCATTCAGTGTGCTAAGTTTGGTGTTTCTACAGAAAATACTGAGATTTATGTGACACATTTTCCTTGCTATAATTGCTGCAAATCCTTGTTGCAGGCAGGCGTGAAAAAAATTAACTATTATTTTGACTATCGCGATAATCCATTGGCGATGCAACTACTTCATGATAGCGAGGTGCCTTATGAACAGATTAAGATTAATCGCAAATACGTGGAAAGCTTGGCCCATAAACTTGAAGAAGACGAGAATTAATTTAATTTGGTTAATGGGACTAGTAACTGTATTTTTAATAACGACAGGATTTGTCCAGCCAAATATTGAAGATCATGCTCATATTTTAGATAAAGAAACTCGCACTTTGGTTACGGAAAAAAATAATCGCTATTTTCAGACTAAAGAACAACCGCAAATTGTCGTTATAACGGTTAAAAGGCTGAATAAGTTAACACCTAAGATGCTAGATCATTCTAAGCGAACGGTCTTTATTGTGGTAGGACAGAAAGGTAAAAAGCGTAATGTGCAAATTTATTCAACTAAAGATTTGCATAGTGCCTTCACCGAGGTCGCTCGGGGCAATATCTTGCGTGCTGAAGTAGATAAATTGCGTAGTCAAAATAATGCAACTTTTAACAAGGGAATTCGCTTCGTCTTTCGGGCATGTGCGACTAGAGTTGATCAACAATATCAATATGCACTTGATAAATATGATTTGACGCAAGCAGAACAAAATAAAGTCGCGCGTCCACATAGTGTAGCTTTACCAATCGCACTGGCACTGGCATTTTTAATTGCGGGAATTACTTATTTCTTGCGTAGATTTAGTCATCGTGATCCAATTTCTAAGAAATAGTCGGCTTGACTTATTTGCATTTTGTCCTTACACTTTTTGTAGACATAATTAGCGAAAAACTGTTAGGTGAGACTCCTACGTGAACACACGCTATCGCCCAGAAACATCCAGAGATGCCAACGGGTTAAATAGGTGTCGTCGACTTAAGGCGAGATCCAGATAGCTAGCATGTGCTTACGTCACGTAGTGTTAAAACTGAACGACGAGTATGACAGAGCCTTGTTTGGCAAAAGTCACCTGCAGAAATTACAGGTGGCTTTTTTGTTTTGCTTGTCCCAATTAAAGAAGGGAGCAAATGATGTTAAAAGCAGCTAGCAAGAAGCGATCGAATATTGATATTCAGAGTATTCAACGTATTGCACGTGAATCGCGTAGCGAAACACTAGCCAGATTGCAGGCGAGTGCGGAAGGGCTTTCTACTAATAAGGCCGAAGAAAATAGAAGAGAATACGGTAAGAATGAGATTATTACTAATACCAATGCTTCTAAATGGCGTTTGCTTTGGGAATCGGTTGCGACACCATTTACGGTAGTGTTATTAGTATTAACTTTGCTAACGCTTTTTACCAGTTATATTTTGATACCACAAGGCAATAGTGACTCAATCACAATTATTGTGATGGTTATTATGTTAATTGTGTCAGTGCTGGTTAATTTTATTCAAAAGATTAAGATTGCTAGAGTAACAGATCAGTTGCTCAATCGGGTATCGGTTACTACGAATATTCGGCGTGATGGACACAATGTCGAGCTACCCACAGATGAAGTAGTGATTGGGGATGTAATTAATTTATCGGCCGGCGACATGATTCCAGCGGATATGAAATTGCTAACTAGCAAGGACCTCTTTTGTTCATCAAGTTACTTAGATGGTGACCCTGAACCAGCTGAAAAAGTAGCGAATGTAATAATTAAGCCGAGCATGAGCAATGATTATTTAAACTATCCTAACATCTTGTATGAAGGGACGACGATTGTGTCTGGCTCTGGAACCGGAATTGTTTTTGCTATCGGTAATCACACCGTTTTTGGTAAAGAAGTCCAAGCCATTTCACGTAAAAAAGTAAAAACTACATTGTTTGATCGTGAAATGAAACAACTAGCTAAGATCTTGATTGTCGCTACTGCAATTATCATCCCACTACTGTTTGTCATTAATGGCTTGACTAAAGGCGATTGGGGAGAAAGCTTAATTTTTGCTTTAGCTGCGGCTGTTGGCCTGACACCAGAGGTGCTGCCGATTATTGTTAACTCTAATTTGACTAAAGGCGCACTGGAAATGTCAAAAAGTGGTGCTGTAGTTAAGCAGATGAATGCAATTCAGAATTTAGGTTCTACCGATGTTTTTTGTATTGATAAAACAGGCACCTTAACGCAAAACCAAGTTGTGTTAGAGCGCCACTACGATTTAGATATGCAAGAAACGCCACAGATTTTGAAGTTTTCATATCTGAATGCTTACTATCAAACTGGGGTCAAAGATTTAATTGACAAGGCAGTAATTGATGCCGCTGGTGATGAATTAGACGTAAATGAAATTCAACGTGACTACAACAAAATTGATGAAATTCCATTCGACTACACTAGAAAAAGAATGAGCGTTGTGGTCGTTGATAATGATGAACACCATGGACAGCACTTATTAGTAACTAAAGGCGCAGCAGAAGGGATGCTGGCTATTTCTAATAAGGTTGAACTCAACGGCAAAGTTGAAGATTTAACTTCTGAATGGAAAGAAAGAATTTTAAATCAGATCAATGAATTAAATGATGATGGCTTGCGAGTCCTGCTTGTCGGCTATAAGCTTAATCCTGCTCCAGTAGGTGAGTTTTCTGCCAAAGATGAGCATGATTTGACGATCATTGGCTATCTAGCATACTTGGATCCGCCTAAAGAGACTACCAAGGAAGCCTTAGAGGATTTAAAGAACGATAATGTCGACGTGAAAATTTTTACTGGTGATAACGAAGCAGTTACACGTGCGATCGCATTGCAGGTGGGTTTAAACGTCGATACGGTTTATGATGGAAAACAGATCGATGAAGCCAGTCCTGAAGAATTAAAAGAAATCGTGGAAAAATGTGATATTTTTGTTCATTTGACTCCAGAACTGCGGGTAAAGATTATTAACGCATTGAAGACCAACGGTCATACTGTCGGTTATATGGGCGATGGCAATAAAGACGCTTTAGCGATGAAAGTGGCGGATGTGACGGTAACTTCGAATAGCTCGGTTGATATCACTAAAGAATCTGCTGATATTATATTTGAACAAAAAGATTTGCAGCTGCTTGAAGAAATGATCATGGTCGGCAGAAAAGTCTTTTCTAATACGATGAAGTATATTAAAACATTCTTGGTTACCAATATGGGCAGTATTATCGCAATGGCTGTTTCTTCCTTACTGTTGCCGTTTTTGCCACTTTTACCATTGCAGGTTCTAATTTTAAATTTGCTTTTTAGTCTAAGTTGTTTAGTTATCCCCTTTGACAGTGTTTCAGAAAATTATGTCAAAAAACCGCAAAAGTGGTCAATCAGGATGTGGCCAAAATTTGTCTTAAACTTTGGTCCAATTCCGGCAATTGTTGACTTTATTGCGATGGCTTTAATGTTTTACGTAATTTGTCCTTACTTGGTTGGCTCTAATTACCACCACTGGGTCTTCATTTCTTTGTTCTATTCTGGAATTTTTGTGGAATCTCTGTGGACTAGGGTAATGATTATTCATACTTTAAGAGATGAGCGTTTTCCATTCTTTAAGCAACATGCAACCCCAATTGTCTTTTTAGTAACCTTTGGTTTGGCAATTTTAGGAACGATGTTGCCATCTTCGAGCATTGCTCCAAGTTTGGGCTTAATGCAGTTGCCATTTAGCTTTTGGGGTGTAGTCCTCTTGCTAGAAGTAATTTATGTTTTGTTGACAACTTTAGTAAAACATTTATATTTGAGAAAAGAAAAATTTTAGTTGATATTGAAAGGAATTCGTGGTTTTAGCCCAATTCCTTTTTTTGCATGTTAAAATAAAATAGATATTTTAGACGATTAAAGGAGTTTGATTAATCAATGGCTGATAAAGATACTTTTTATATTACAACCCCAATTTATTATCCATCTGGTCGTTTAACGATCGGAAATGCTTATACTACTATCGCAGCTGATACAATGGCTCGCTATAAGCGTAGTCAAGGCTATGATACTTTCTTTTTAACTGGTACTGATGAACATGGCTTGAAGATCGAACAAAAGGCTGAAGCACAAGGAATCAAGCCACAAGAGTTTGTTGATAAGATGGCTGCTTCTTACAAAAAATTATGGAAGAGCCTTAACATTTCTTATGACAAGTTTATTAGAACTACTGATGAACAACATGTTCAAGCTGTCCAAAAGATTTTTGAAAAGCTGTTAAAGAAAGGCGACATTTATTTAGGCGAATATACTGGTTGGTATTCAGTTGAAGATGAAGAATACTTCACTGAATCACAATTAGCTGAAGTCTATAAAGATGATGATGGTAATGTAATCGGCGGTAAGGCTCCAAGTGGTCATGAAGTACGCCTAGTTAAAGAACCATCTTATTTCTTCAAGATGAGTAAGTACGCAGACCGCTTAGTAGAATACTACAAGGAACATCCTGACTTCATTTTGCCTCATTCACGTGAAAAGGAAATGCTTAATAACTTCATTAAGCCAGGTTTGGAAGATTTATCAGTTACCCGGACTACTGTTAACTGGGGAATTCCTGTTCCAAGTGATCCTAAACACGTGGTTTACGTTTGGATCGATGCTTTGTCTAACTATATTACTGCTTTGGGCTATGGTTCAGACGATGATTCATTGTTTAAGAAATATTGGCCTGCAGACGTTCACTTGGTAGGTAAGGAAATCGTTCGTTTCCACACTATTTATTGGCCAATTATGTTAATGGCTCTTGATTTGCCACTTCCTAAGCACATTATCGGCCATGGTTGGGTATTAATGAAAAATGGCAAGATGTCTAAGTCAAAGGGAAATGCCGTTTATCCAGAATCACTTACTAGTCGTTATGGCGTTGATCCACTTCGTTACTACTTGATGCGTGCCTTGCCATTTGGTGATGATGGTATTTTTACACCAGAAGACTTTGTTGAAAGAATTAATTATGACTTGGCCAACGATTTGGGTAACTTACTTAACAGAACCGTGTCAATGATTAATCAATATCAAGCTGGTCATGTTGATGCAGTTCCTGTTGCTCAAGCTGAATTTGGCAAAGACTTGCAAGATACAGCTGCTAGTGTCATTAATGATTACAGAGAAAATATGAATTCACTTCACTTCTCTAAGGCATTAGACAATATTTGGAAGTTGGTTTCTCGTGCTAACAAGTATATTGATGAAACTACTCCATGGGCTTTGAATAAAGAAGGTAAAAAAGAAGAACTTAGCAAGGTAATGAGCAATTTGGCTGAAAGTTTGCGCTTAATTGCTATTATGATTGAACCAGTAATGACCGAAACTGCACCAATTATGTTCAAGCAACTTGGTTTAAATTGGGACAATGAAGACGCTAAGCATTTGGCCTTTGGTGACTTTGATTGGGATGTTAAGGTAATTGAAAAGCCACAACCAATCTTCCCAAGACTTAAGATGGACGAAGAAGTTAAGTACATTAAGGATGAAATGGCTAAGGCTAAGCCAAAGAAGACCACTAGAAGTGAACAAAAGAAGAATGACGAAATCACCATTGACGATTTTGACAAGGTTAAGATCCAAGTAGGCCAAATTTTGTCAGTTGAGCCAGTTAAAGGCTCAAGCAAGTTGCTCATGTTCAAGCTGGACTTTGGTAATGGCAAGGAAACCCAAATTTTGAGTGGTATCCGCAAGTTTTATCCAGATGCAAGTGAGCTGTTAGACAAAAAGGTTTTAGCTGTTACTAACTTAAAGCCACGTAAGATGCTGGGTCACCTTAGTGAAGGGATGCTCTTATCAAGTGAAAAGCATGGCAAAATTAAGTTAGCTCTTGTTGGTGATGAACATGCAGTTGGGGCTGAACTCGGCTAATGGAGATCATTGATAATCATACTCATTTGAATGACGAGCCGTTTCGCGGCAAGGAACAATATTATTTAGAACGAGCAAAAGCACTTGATGTAACCAAGGTTATTTGTGCGGGGCAAGATCCCGACTTTAATCAAAGAGCGGTTGACTTAGCACAAAAGTTTGATAATGTCTATGCGATGGTCGGTTACTGTCCCGATGTGGCTAAAGACTATGATCAACAGGCTGAAGATAAACTAATTGAACAATTGAAGCAGCCTAAGGTAGTTGCAATGGGCGAAATCGGGCTAGATTATTATTGGGATGAATCGCCGCGCGACGTACAGCGTAATGTTTTTGCGCGGCAAATTGAAGTAGCACATGACTTGAAGATGCCGGTTGATATCCATACTAGGGATGCATTTGGAGATTGTTATAACATCTTGAAAAATAGCAATCTGGAATATGGTGCTGTTTTGCATAGTTTTAACGGTGGTGTTGACTGGTTAAATAAGTTTTTGGATTTGAATGTTTACTTTTCATATTCAGGTGTTGTTTCTTTCACTAAGGCTACGGAAGTACACGAGAGTGCAAAAGCTGCGCCACTTGACCGAATTTTAGTTGAAACCGACGCGCCATATTTAACGCCTAAGCCATATCGTGGTCATCAAAATGAAACTGGCTACGTATGTTATGTGGCAGAAGCAATTGCTAAGTTGAAGGATATTCCACTAGAGAAAGTGGCGGATGCTACTTATAAGAACACAGTGAGAGTTTATGGGCTTAAATAAAAAGAATTTTGATGCGGTAATCGTTGTTGAGGGGAAAGACGATACCATCCGTTTAAAACAATTTTTCCCAGGAATCGAGACAATTGAGACTAATGGATCAGCCGTTTCAGATGAAGTATTGAAGCAAATCCAAAAATTAAGTGAGAGTCGGCAAATTATTGTCTTTACTGATCCTGACTTTAATGGCGAAAGAATCCGGCGCATTGTAACTAAAGCTGTTCCTGATGCAAAGCAAGCTTTTATTACCCGTAAGGAAGGCGAACCTCATAAAAAGGGGAGTCTAGGTGTAGAACATGCTTCAAAAGAAGCACTTGAGCATGCACTAAGTGATTTGCATGAGGTTGAACCGCAAAAAAGTGATTTAACTCCAGCAATTTATCGGCAATTAGGTTTAGCTGGTGGTAGCGGCTCACGAAAATTACGTGAACAAGTAGGCATTAAATTACGAGTTGGCTATGGCAATTCCAAGCAGTTTTATAATCGCTTGCATACTTTTGGCGTTTCATTAGCTGAATTAAAGGCAGCTGTCAAGGAGGTAGAAAATGACAAATAATATTCCAATTGGCTCTCCAGTTAGAACACAAGCAATTGTTAACCGTTACTTTGTCAAAGCTAAAAAGAACTTAGGGCAAAATTTCTTAGTTGATCAGACTGCTATTTTAGGTATTGTTGAAGCTGCTGGGATAAAAAAAGATGATCAAGTCATTGAAATTGGACCAGGTATTGGCTCTTTGACTGAGCAACTACTGTTGGCAGGCGCTAAAGTTTTTGCTTATGAAGTTGATGATAGCTTACCTACGATTTTACAGAATGAACTGCCTAAGAAAATTGATGATCAGCCTTTGGCTAGTCGCTTTAAGATTTTGCTTAAGGATGTATTAAAGGCTAATTTTAAAGAAGATATTGGTGACTTTTTTGACTTCACTAAACCGATCAAAGTTGTAGCCAATTTACCATACTACATTACGACACCGATTATTTTTGCTTTAGCTGAATCTGACTTGCACTTTACTTCACTGACCTTGATGATGCAAAAAGAAGTGGCAGAGCGATTAGAAGCTCAATCAGGTAGCAAGGATTATGGCCCATTAACGATTTCTGTTCAAACAGAAATGAAAGTTAAGCTTGCTTTACAAGTGGGGCGTAATTCCTTTATGCCACGACCTAAAGTTGATTCTAGTGTAGTTGTTTTGACTCCGCTAAAAGAAAAGCCTGCTATTGAAGATCGCAAGCACTTTATTTGGGTTGTGAAAATGTGCTTTTCACAAAGAAGAAAGACACTGAACAATAACTTAAAGTCATTATTGCCAGATAAAACCAAACGAGATGAATTGATTACAGAATTAGGTGTAGACCCACGAATTCGGCCTGAAGACCTAACAATTGAACAATTCATTAAGATTGCTAAATTTATTCCTGCAAAGTAATGCCTAATATTGAATTTATTATATATTTGTGATATAATTTACGTAAAGGAGCTGTTGTTTAGTGCCAACATCAATTATCACAATTAAACATAAGTTGGATTCTCACTTAGGTGATGCTTTAACAGTAGTAGCTCAAGCGGGTCGTAAGAAAGTTACTAAGAGACGGGGGATTCTAAGAGAGACTTTCCCTGCAGTGTTTGTGGTTGATTTAGACCAACATCAAAATAATTTTAAACATGTTTCTTACAGTTATACCGATTTACTAACTAAGAATATTGCATTAGAGTTTGATGATGAAGCTGAAGAGGCTGAAGCTTAAACACAATTTTTGAAATTGTCACTAGCATTTATTTAAAATGTTAGTGCTTTTTTTTGCCCTTTAGAGTATATTAATTAAGTATAAACCAAACATTAGAAAGGAAATTTCATGAAACGTTCAGAAAGATTGGTGGACATGACCAAATATTTAATGGAGCGTCCCCATACTTTAATTGCACTACCATTCTTTGCTAAGCGTTACGGCGCTGCTAAGTCATCTATTTCAGAAGATTTAGCTATTTTGAAGCACACTCTTGCCAGCAATCAAGATGGTATTTTGGAGACTGTAGCCGGTGCAGCTGGTGGCGTGCGCTATATTCCATTTTTAGGTAAAAAACACGCGGAAGTATATTTGTCAGATTTATCAACTAGGATTAAGGATCCAAGTAGAATTTTAGCCGGTGGTTTTGTGTATCTGTCAGATATTTTAGGCAATACGCAAGATTTACGTAAAATTGGTGAATTAGTAGCTACTCATTATGCTTATGAAGAAATCGATGCTGTCATGACAGTTGAAACAAAAGGGATTGCTTTAGCCCAAGCAGTTGCTCGTTTTTTAGATGTACCATTTGTTACAGCTAGAAAGCGATCAAAGGTAACAGAAGGTGCTACTGTTTCTGTTAACTATATTTCTTCATCGTTGTCTCGAGTATCGAAGATGGAATTACCGACTCGTGCTCTTAAAAAAGAAGCTAAAGTTTTAATTGTCGATGATTTTATGAAGGGTGGCGGTACCCTAACCGGAATGGAAGAATTAGTTAAGGAATTCGATGGTACTATTGCCGGCGTTTGTGTACTCTGTGAAGCCGATTTTGACAAAGAAAAGCTGATTAAGAACTATCTTTCATTAATAAAAATTAGTGAAATTGATACTGCCCAAAAGCTGATTGTAGCAGAACCTGGTAACTTCTTAACTGAAACTGATTTTGACCGTTTCTAAAATGGTATACTAGAATCAAGTTTTGATTATTAAGAGGTTAATATTAATGGAAAAATATGTAGTCGTTCTTGCCGCAGGTAAGGGCACACGAATGAAGTCAAAGTTGTACAAGGTTTTACACAAAGTTTGTGGTAAAACCATGGTTGAGCATGTTGTTGATGCAGCTCAAGGCGTTAATCCTGCAGAAATCGTTACAATCGTTGGTACAGGTGCTGGCGATGTAGAAAAAGTACTGGCAGACAAGTCTAAGTTTGCTTTCCAAGAAAAGCAATTAGGTACTGGTGACGCCGTAATGACTGCGCGTGAAGAATTGGGTGACAAAGATGGTGCTACTTTAGTAGTTACTGGTGATACACCACTTTTCACAACTAATACATTTAATGAACTATTCAAGTATCATGCAGAAAAAGGCAATGCTGCAACTGTATTGACCGCGAAAGCTCCAAATCCATTTGGCTATGGTCGAATTATTCGTGATGATCAAGGCAATGTTTTACGAATTGTAGAACAAAAAGATGGTAAACCAGAAGAATTAAAAGTAAAAGAAATCAATACTGGTGTATTTTGCTTTGACAATAAAAAATTATTTGAAGCATTGAAGCACGTTAATAATGACAATGCTCAAGGTGAATATTACTTAACTGATGTTTTAGAAATCTTGCGCAATAGTGGTGAACGCGTTGGTGCTTACAAGATGCCTGACTTTAGTGAAAGCCTTGGCGTTAATGACCGTATTGCATTAGCTCAAGCTACTAAGACTATGCAAAGAAGAATTAATGAACAGCATATGCGTGATGGTGTTTCATTTATCGACCCTGATACTGCTTATATTGATGCAGATGTTAAGATTGGCAACGACACTGTAATTGAAGGTAATGTTGTGATTAAAGGAAACACCGAAATCGGTAGTGATTGCTACATTACTAGTGGTTCAAGAATCGTTGATTCTAAGATTGGTAATAATGTCACTGTTACTTCTTCAACTGTTGAAGAAGCTGAAATGGACGATAATACTGACATCGGTCCTAATTCACACCTTCGTCCTAAGGCAATTATTCGCAAAGGTGCACATATTGGTAACTTTGTGGAAATTAAGAAGGCTGAGATTGGTGAAAATACTAAAGTAGGTCACTTGACTTATGTTGGAGACGCTACCTTAGGTAAAGACATTAACATTGGCTGTGGTACGATCTTCTCTAATTACGATGGTGTAAAGAAGTTCCATACTAATGTTGGTGATCATGCCTTTATTGGCGCTGGCTCAACGCTAATCGCTCCAATTAATGTGGCAGACCATGCCTTTATTGCAGCTGATACCACTGTTACTAAGGACGTTAATAAATATGACATGGCAATTGGCCGTGGCCGTCAAGTTAATAAGCCAGATTATTGGCATAAGCTTCCTCTTTCTCAAGATGAAGAATGGGATTAAGAATAAGGCACTAGTGTATCAAGCTAGTGCTTTTTTGTTAAGAATTGCTAAATACTTATTGCAAAATAATAATTGAGACCTACAATAAGGTGTACTAATAATAATTTTTACATGAGGTAGGTAATACTATGAAATTAAGTCATAAGTTAGTTATGGTTTCAGCAGCTGTTTTGATGGGTGTTAGCCCAGTATTAGGCATGGCAGAAAATACTGTATCTGTTCAAGCTGCTACTAAGAGTACTAATGGCGTACATAATACTTACGGTAAAAACAGCAAAGTTAAAGTAACTAAGACTATGAAGTTTGTCGACCGTAATGGTAAGAAAACTTCTAAGACTGCTCCTAAGGGTGGTAGCTACACTATTTGGAACGTCAAGAATATCGACGGTCAAGTTTACTACAGTATTCAAACTGATTTGAAGTACTGGATTCCTGCAACTGCAACTGAAGGTACAGTAACTTATAAGTCAGGCAATACTACTTATACTTTAAAGAGTGATGGCAAGAAGGTAACAACTTCTACTTCAACTAAGAAGGCTGTTAAGAAGACTAATTCAAATAAAAACACTAAAAAAGTAGTTAAAGAATCAACTAAGAAAACTGCCACTAAGACTACTAAAAAAAGCAACTCAGAAAAGACTACTAAGAAAACTTCATCAAAGAAGACGCCAGTGGCTAAGGCAGTTAAGATAACTACTAAGAATAAGGCTTACGTTTACGACAAGAATGGTAAGCGTGTAAAAAACTATTTAGGCACTAGTTACATTGGTAAAAAGATCACTGTTAAAGGTTTAGGTACTAAGACCATTAATGGTGTTAAGTATTATGCTTTGCAACCAAATCATTATTACATTAAAGCTTCAGATGTAACTGTTAAGTAATAATTGATAGGAAAAAGACACTTTTTCGTTATGAAAAGATGTCTTTTTCGTTTCTAAATTGGCAAAAAAATATTTTAGATCTACAATATATAAATGAACTTTAAGTTTAGTAAGAATGAGGTATTTATCGATGAAATTAAGTCATAAATTAGTTATGGTCTCAGCAGCTGCATTGATGAGTGTTGCTCCACTTTTGGGTACTGCAGAAAACGTCAACACTGTTCAAGCTGCTCCTAAGAAGACTACTTCAAAGAAGGCAGCAAGCAACAAGATCACTTTGGTACGTAATGCTTATGTGTACGATAAGAATGGTAAGCGTCTTGATAAGTACATGGGCAGTGCAAAATACACTACTATTGCTAAAGGCGTAACTGTTACTTCAACTGGCACTAAGACTATCAATGGTGTAAAGTACTACGATCTTGGTGGTGGTGCTTATATCAAGGCTGTTAACGTAGATGGTAAAGCTGCGTCATCAACTTCATCACTGTCAAAGGGTACTAAGGCTAAGTTTGTTTCTAACTCATACATTTATGACAAGAACGGTAAACGTATCAGCAAGTACCAAGGCAAATCTAAGTTTGTTAAGGGTGATTCAGTCACTACTTACGGTATTCAAACCATTAACGGTAAGAAGTATTACCAACTTGACAAGAAGGGTACTGCTTTTGTACGAACTGTTAACATTGATGGTAAAACCACTTCAAACCAAGAATCATCTGTTTCAAATGATGCAGAATCAACTAAAAAATATGACTACTCATTAAAGAAGAATGCTTATATTTATGATAAGAATGGTAAGCGCATCAACAAGTACCAAGGCAAGTCTAAGCTTTTAAAGGGTGCCGCAATTGATGTTTATGGCATTGAAACCATTAAGGGTAAGGATTACTACCAACTTGACAAGAAAGGCACTGCTTTTGTTAAGGCAAGTAATGTAACTAGAACCGTTAAGGCAACTTCAATTACCATGAAGAAGAATGCTTACATCTACAATGGTAACGGTGACACCAAGAAGAAGACAGTTAAGAAGGGTAAGACTGTTAAAGCTACTGAAGCAAGATACATTGGTACTAAGCTTTACTACAAGATTAGTGATAATCAATTCGTTAAGGCTGCTAATGTAGGTAAAATTTCAGGCCCAGAACTAGAACCAGTTAACGAACCAGATGGTGCTGCTACTGTTGATACTGGTGATAATACTGTAGATCCAAACGTAACCAAGGTAACTACGATTAATGTTGCTCCACTTTACAACATTAAGGGACAACCAGATAACGTTAGAGCATTTGGCGAAGGTCAAAGTCAACAAGTTTCAGAATTGAGATATATTGCAACTTCTGCAACTGCTACTCCAGAATTATTCTATAAATTATCAAGCGGTAGAGGCTATTTAAAGCGGTCAGACGTTGCTGTAAGTGGTAAGATTTTAACTCCTGTTAACACTCCAGAACAAGCTAGAGAAGACGTTACTGTTGCCACGGCAGCTAACAAGGCTAAGTTGCTCCAAGACATTAATGAAGCAACTAGCGTTAAGAATTCAGAAGCTTACAAGCTCGCTTCAAGTGATGTAAAGGCTGCATATGACAAGGCAATCAGTGATGGTACAACTGTTAACAACGATGCTACAGCTACTATTGCTCAAGTTAACGAAGCAGATGCTGCTATTGTTAGTGCAAAGGCTAAACTTGATGGCAAGAGAGTTGCTGTTGCTAACATGACCAATTTAACTTCAGATGAAATGGCAGCTATTATTAAGGTTGTAGCTAATGCTAATAATGTAGCAGAAAGTTCTGTTCAATTAACTACTAACGGTAGTTTATCAATTAGTGTTAACGGAGCTGCACAAATTTTGAACTTAGGCGATTATGTAACACAAGCTGCAGTTGCAAACAACTAAAAATATATAAAATAAGACGTAGTATCTAAAATGACACTACGTCTTATTTTTTAGGATATTTTCGTTGTACTAGAAAGTACAAATATATTCTAACTTTTTTAGCGATTAATAGTTAGTGCTTTTTTATGGTTGCGGCAAAATTCTTGCTATAATTAAGGAGAATGTGGTTCTTTTTAGAGCAACTTTTGCTAAAATAGAGCTGGTTAAATATTTTTACGGAGGAAATTATGTCCTATAAAGACGATATGATGATCTTCGCCCTTAACTCAAATGTACCATTAGCACAAAAGATTGCGGATCGTGTGGGTGTTCCACTTTCCAAGTCTAGTGTTGAACGTTTCAGTGATGGCGAAATTCAAATTAATATTGATGAAACTGTGCGTGGTAAAGATGTCTACCTTGTACAATCAACCAGTAAGCCAGTTAATGACAATTTAATGGAATTGTTGATTATGATTGACGCTGTACGTCGTGCAAGTGCTCGTACAATTAACATTGTGATGCCTTACTACGGTTATGCTCGTCAAGATCGTAAGACTCGTGCTCGTGAACCAATTACTGCTAAATTGGTTGCAGACATGCTTCAAGCTGCAGGTGCTGATCGCATTCTTTCACTTGACTTACATGCACCACAAATTCAAGGTTTCTTTGATATTCCAGTTGATAACTTAATGGGTGCTCCACTTTTGGCAGACTACTTCTTGCGTAACGGCTTAGAGAAGGACGCTGTTGTAGTTTCACCAGACCACGGTGGTGTTACTCGTGCTAGAAAGCTTGCTGAATTCTTAGGTTGCCCAATTGCCATCGTTGATAAGCGTCGTCCAAAGGCTAATGTTGCTGAAGTTATGAACATTATCGGTAACGTTAAGGGTAAGCGTGCTATCATCATTGATGACATGATTGATACTGCTGGTACTATTACTTTAGCTGCTCAAGCCTTAATTGATGCAGGTGCTACTGAAGTTTATGCTAGTGCAACTCATGCTGTTCTATCTGGTCCAGCTATTAAGAGATTGAACGATTCACCAATCAAGAATTTGGTTTTGACTGATTCAATCAATCAACCAGCAGAGAAGAAGCTTGACAAGATGCTTTTGGTATCAGTTGGTCCATTGATGGGCGATGCTATTAAGTGTATCCAAAACCATGAAGCACTTAGCCCATTGTTCAACACCAGATACGAAGCTGACAAGAACAAGTAAGATAAAATTTGATAATAAAAAATGGCTAGCCGAGAGGTTAGTCATTTTATTTTTTTTGGAAAAAATCATCACCATTTATAATAAATAAGAGTGTATTAAAATACACATGAGAAACATCTATAATTAGAGATAGATGTTTTTCATTTAAAGAGGACAAAATTATGACACAATATTTATCATTCGATATTGGCGGGACTAACTTGAAATATGCATTAATTGATCAAGAAGGGCATATTCTTGAAAAAGACCGGGTAAAGACTAATACTGAAAACCTAGATGCATTCATGCAGACGATGTATGAAGTCGCCGACAAGTATCAAGGAAAGTTCGCTGGCATTGCAGTCTGTGCTCCTGGTAAGATTGATACCAAGAATAAAATTATCTATTTTGGTGGAGCCTTGCCATTCTTAGATGGCTTGAATTTAGAAGAGACTTTAGGTAAAAAATATAATGTACCAGTTGGCGTAGAAAATGATGGTAAAGCAGCTGCTTTGTCAGAGCAATGGCTAGGCGAATTGCATGACGTCAATACTGGGATCGCAATTACCTTAGGCACTGCTGTTGGCGGCGGTGTCATAGTTGATAATCGTATTTTACATGGCTGGACTTTTCAAGCTGGCGAACTTAGCTGGATGATCACTAATTCAAGTATTGGAGTCAAAAATATGGCGGCTTATACTGGTTTTAGCTGCTCAGCAGTTAATATGATCAAAAAAGTTAATTTAGCTCTCGGCAACATTGACTTGGATGATGGAGTAACTGCATTTGAGGCGATTAATAATGGTGATTTAAGAGCAATGGCTGTCTTTAAACATTATTGCCGTAATGTGGCAATCATGATTCTTAATATTCAGACGGTTATTAATGGTTCCAAGGTGGTTATTGGTGGCGGGATTAGTGCACAACCAATTTTGATTGAAGAAATTAACAATCAATTCGATAAGATTTTACAAAATAACTCCATGTTGAATAATCAGGTGATCAAGCCAGTGATTGTTGCTGCTAAACATGGGAATGAGTCTAACTTATATGGTGCACTTTATGCCTTATTGTTGCAGTTAAAGGAAAAAGAAAATAATTAGTTTTTTTAGACGAAAAAAATAGGGATGCTAATTTACTGCATCCCTATTTGTGTGAAATGATTAATTAACTAGTCTTTGCTGGAAATAGCTTTGGCAATTGCCACGCTGGCACTAGCAACACAGGCAACCATTGCGGTTTTACAGCTAATCTTAACTACATCTTTGACTAAATCCTTATTTTCATGGATAAAGTCAAAGGACATCTTAGTATAATCCATGCAGTAACCATGGACTGTGTTCATTAAATCTTTTACTTGAGTATAACCACTCTTAGCAGTTTTTTCTTCAAGTTCTGGATTAATTTGAGTTCTTACATCTGTATTTAAATCATGTCTGTTCATCATAAATACCTCGATTCTAGGATTTACCTTAATTTTACTTCTTTTGCTCACGTTTTGGTCTTCTCAAATATCTTAAGGCACCATTCTTAATATATTTTTGAAATTGCTCATAAAGTGGATCGAAAATTTGCGGCTGATCTTCATCGTGACTGAGCATAGTTTTAGGGAAGAAGAAGCGTTCATCTCCTTGGAAAGTACCATTTAATGCGCGAACCAATGGGCTGAGTTGGGATAACTCAATCATGCTGCTGTCGTCTTGCATAATTTCAATTTGACTATTAGCATTTTTCCCCGTTGGCTTATAAGCATCATATGGTTCATCGAATGCGGAATTGGTAGCGGTATAGTAATCAGGATTAAAGCCAGCTTGCTTGATTAGGCTCTTGAGCTTAGGTAAAAGATTTTTGGTTTCTTCATCGATTCGGACACTAGCTAGCGGTTTTCTGTACAAGTAACGCTTGGCTAGGTCAGATAAGATTGGATCTTGTGCCTGGGTCCACATAGAAAAATTAGTTTCCATTACTCCATCATCAAGCTTTAAATAATCGTCTAAAGTCCAATTGCCTTCAAGGAATTTAGTCAAGCTAGGTGTAACTTGCAGATTTCCCTTTTTATAAACAGCTTGAGCGCGCTCTAAAAGGTGATGCAAGATGACTTCCATTGAGCGTCCTACGCGGTGGAAGTAGACCTGTTGGTACATCTGATAGCGTGACACGATATAGTCTTCAACGGCATGCATCCCATTGTTGGTAAAACAAATACCATTTTGATAAGGACGGATTACCCGTAAAATTCTTGATAAATCGAACCTACCATAGTTAACTCCGGTGAAATAAGCATCCCGCTGCAAATAATCCATCCGGTCAGCGTCAGCTTGACTTGAGATCATTTTAACCACTTGCGGATTAGGATAAGTCTTAGCGATTACGCTGGCGACTAATTCAGGAAAGTTAGGTGCAACTTGTTTTAATGCATGGTTAATTTCTGTATTAGGGTCAGTAATGATCTTTTGTCCAATTTTTTCATGATTGGTGCCAAAAAGGTGCTCGAATGTGTGCGAATAGGGTCCGTGACCGATGTCATGAAGCAATCCGGCACATTCTACCAGTAATCGATTATCATCGTTCCAAAGACCGTCTCCTGGCGTAATTGAGGGATATTTTTTGCTAAAGATATCGCAAATTCTTCTCGTTAATTCATAAACGCCTAAGTTGTGCTCAAATCTAGTGTGAGTTGCACCTGGAAAAACATAGCTAACCGGACCTAACTGTTTAATGCGACGCATGCGTTGAAATTCTTTAGACTTCAGTATGTCCAAAACAACTTTATCTTCAATATGAATATAGCCGTGAACCGGATCACGGAGAACAACCTCTTGTTTTAATTTTTCGCTTTGAAATCTTGCCATAAAAATCCACCAAGTTTAATTTATTAATTTTTTGAACTATATATAATAAAATAGATTATATCTAACTAAAATTATATCAGAGATATAGTAATAATGTTTAAAGGGGGCGCTTGTTTGACAGCAATTACGATTGATTTGACTAGTAAAATTACTCAAGACAATGAGACAGAGACTTTTACGCGACATGCGCAAGGGCAATTGACTGAGGAAGGCGACGTCACACGAATTTCTTATGCCGAAGAAGGGCAAATTCCAGTGAAGATGCTTCTAAAGGAGAATGAATTGTTGATGCGCCGCGGCGTTGACAGCAATAATTATTCTTTAATGAAATTTATTCCGGGTGAAAAAGGCAACTGCCGCTATGTAGTTGAAGGGCGCCGCATGGACATGACCAGCGTGACTAACTTGCTTGAATATCAGAGTCAAGATGATGGTTCACGTAAACTTCGGGTTGAATATGACCTCTTTAATGGACTATACTTAATAGGTAACTATGCAGTCACGTTGATTTTTACTTAAAGGCCTAGTAAAATAGTAAAGATTGTATAAGAGAGGACGTACAGCTGTGGGATTAGACAAATTTAAAGACAAAAATCGCGATGAATTGTCAATGATCGAAGTTGCTCGCGCAATTTTGGAAGACAATGGCAAGAGAATGGCATTTGCCGATATTGTTAATGCCGTACAAAAATACTTGAATAAGAGTGACGAAGAAATTCGTGAACGTTTACCACAATTTTATACTAATATGAACACTGATGGTGAATTTATCTCAATGGGTGAAAATGTTTGGGCACTTCGTTCATGGTTCCCATATGAATCAGTTGATGAAGAAGTCAACCACCCTGAAGATGAAGAAGAAGACGATTCACGTAAGCACCATAAGAAGGTTAATGCCTTCTTAGCTAGTGCAACTGGTGATGATGACATTATCGACTACGATAACGATGATCCAGAAGATGACGACTTAGACGCCACAGACGATGATACTGATGACGATTATGGCGACGAAGATTCTGATTATGATGAAGACAACGACGATACTGATGATGTATTGCCAGATGGCATTGAAGGTCAATTGTCACAATTAAATGATGATGATGATGACGACGAAGATAATTAATTTGCTTGACTTAAGAAGAAAAAGCAGATAATATTTTTGTTGGGCACCCTATGTGCGTTTAGCTCCCCGTTAGTGGGAGCTTTTTTGTTTAAAGGATAAGTTAAAAGGAGCAGAACATGACAAAATACATCTTCGTAACTGGCGGTGTCGTATCTTCACTTGGTAAAGGGATTACTGCATCAAGTTTAGGTCGACTTCTTAAGAATCGTGGCTTGAAGGTCACTATGCAAAAGTTTGACCCATATATTAATATTGACCCAGGTACAATGAATCCATACCAACACGGTGAAGTTTATGTTACCGACGATGGTACAGAAGCTGACCTTGACTTAGGTCACTATGAAAGAATCGTAGATGTTAGAACTAGCAAGTATTCTAACGTAACTACTGGTAAGATTTACCAAGAAGTTTTGGAAAAAGAACGTCGTGGTGACTACCATGGTGCTACTGTACAAGTAATTCCTCATATTACTGACATGATCAAAAAGAAGATCATGCGTGCAGCTTTGACTACTGATTCAGATGTAATTATTTCTGAAATTGGTGGTACTGTTGGGGATATCGAATCAACTCCATTCATGGAAGCTATTCGTCAAATGCGCCGTGAAGTTGGTCCAGAAAATGTAATGTACATTCACTGTACTTTGGTTCCACTTCTTCACGCTGCTCATGAAATGAAGACTAAGCCAACACAACACTCAGTTGCTGAGCTTCGTAGTATTGGTATTCAACCAAATATGTTAGTGCTTCGTGCTGAGCAACCAATCGACCAAGAACATAAGGATAAGATTTCTACTTTTACAGATGTTCCTGTTGATCGAATCATTGAATCAATTGATGCTCCTTCATTATTCGATGTGCCTTTGAACTTCCAAAAGCAAGGCATGGATCAAAAAGTCTGTGATTTCTTACACTTAGAGAGTCCAAAGCCAGAAGCTGACATGGAAGCTTGGAAGAAGCTTGATGAACGTGCTAAGACTTTGAAACATCACACTAAGATTACCTTGGTTGGTAAGTATGTAGAGCTTGAAGACGCTTATATTTCAGTTACTGATGCTTTGCAACATGCTGGTTATCTTTACAACACTAAGATTGATGTTGATAAGGTACAAGCTGAAGACGTAACTGAAGATAATATTGCAGAAATCATGAAGGATTCAGATGGTTTGATTGTCCCTGGTGGTTTTGGTACTCGTGGTCTTGAAGGAATGATTACTGCAATTAAGTATGCTCGTGAACATGACATCCCATTCTTAGGTATTTGTTTGGGGATGCAAATGGCTAGTGTTGAATTTGCACGCGATGTATTAAACCTTGAGGATGCTAATTCTGCAGAAGCAGAGCCAAACTGCAAGAATAATATTATCGACATTATGGCTGATAAGCGTGATGAAGAAAATATTGGTGGTACTTTGCGGTTAGGTATTTACCCTGCTACTCTTAAGAAGGGAACTAAGACTCGTGCGGCTTACGATGATCAAGATGTTATTCAAGAACGTCACCGTCACCGTTTTGAATTCAATAATGAATACCGTGAAGCCTTTGAAAAGGCTGGTATGGTCTTCTCAGGCGTTTCACCAGATAACCGCTTAGTTGAAATTATCGAATTACCAAAGAAGAAATTCTTTGTTGCAGCTCAATATCACCCAGAATTTTTGAGTCGTCCACAACGTCCAGAAGGCTTATTTAAGTCATTTATTGGTGCAGCTAGTGGTCTTCCAGCACAAGAATTTTAAAGTAATTAAAGTTTGATTATACAAAATCTTAAGAAAACAAGAACTGAGAGACCTCAGCTCTTGTTTTTTTTGTAAATATCCTTTAACATTATTATGATTAATTGAAAGTAGAAAAGGATTTGTTTTCGCCAATGAAGCAGATGATAATTCATGGTGGAAAGCCCCTGCAGGGTGATGTTTGGATCGGTGGAGCTAAGAACTCAACAGTTGCTCTTATTCCGGCATCAATTTTATCAAGAACACCAGTGACCTTGGAAGGCGTCCCAAGAATAGCTGATGTGGTTAACTTGATGGACTTATTGAGTGAGATGGATGTACATTGTGATTTCGGTGAAACCACTTTGCGGATAGATCCAACTGATATCAAAATGAGTCCGTTGCCAGCTGGTAAGATTAAGAGTTTGCGCGCTTCATATTACTTTATGGGTGCGCTACTTGGTCGCTTTGGCAAGGCAGTAGTGGGCTTCCCTGGTGGTGACGATATTGGGCCACGTCCGATTGACCAACATATTAAGGGCTTTGAAGCCTTAGGCGCTAGCGTAAAAAATGAAAATGATCAAATTATAATTACTGCACCAGAAGATGGTTTGCATGGAGCAAAAATTCATTTAAAGATGCCATCAGTTGGGGCAACGATGAATATTATTATGGCTAGTGTGACAGCACAGGGCCAGACTATAATCGAAAATGCCGCAAAGGAACCGGAAATTATTGATTTAGCTACCTTCTTGAACAATATGGGGGCAGTTATTCGTGGTGCTGGTACTGACTCTATTCGAATTGAAGGGGTGGAGCAGCTTAAAGCACAGATTCCTCATACGATTATTCCAGACAGAATTGAAGCAGGGACTTATGTTGCTTTAGCTGCCTGTATTGGTAATGGCATTCGCATTCATAATATTATCGAAGAACACCTTGATTCATACCTGGCTAAAGTTGAAGAAATGGGTGTAGTAATCGATTCAGATGAAGATTCTTTGTATGTTTACCCAGCGGGCGACCTAAAAATGGTCCAGGTGAAGACAGATGTTTATCCTGGTTTTGCGACAGATTTACAGCAACCAATTACACCACTTTTATTAACTGCTAAAAGCGGTGAAGGTGTAGTAATCGATAATATTTATCCTAAACGGATTGGTCATATTGCTCAGTTGCAAAAGATGGGAGCCAATATTAAAGTTGAAGATAATATTATTTTGGCCCATCCAACTAAGCAGTTTCATGGTGCGGAAGTAACTGCAGGTGAGATTCGGGCAGGTGCCTGTCTGATGATTGCAGGCCTGATGGCTGATGGTACAACAACGATCGACAAGGCTGGTAATATCTTGCGTGGTTATGATCGGGTCCAAGAAAAGCTGCGTCAACTTGGAGCTGATGTAACTATCAAGGATGATCCTGCTGTACCGGGTATTTTAGATAATATTTAGTAAATAAAAACCACATGGAAAATCTCCGTGTGGTTTTTGTAATGATATGTCGATTTGTAGGTGAACAAATGAGTTTAATTTTTACAAGACGTGCACAAAATTCAGATGTGGATAAAATTGTGCAAATTTTAAATGATGCGATTTCTTTTTTAAAGGAAAGTGGCTCATCGCAGTGGCAAAGTGGCTACCCTAATCGAGCAACTGTAGAAGATGATATTAAAAATGGGTGTGCTTGGGTATTAACTGTGGATAATGAAGTTGCAGGGTATGCGGCAGTGGTAATTGGCCGTGAGCCAACTTATGCGGATATTGAAGGTAAGTGGGAAAATAATGTGGACACCTATGCGACAATTCACCGCATTGCAGTTTCTAGTAAGTTTAGAGGAATGCATTTGAGTCAATTTTTCTTGAGCAATATTATTTCTCTAACTTATGCACAAGGAATTCACAATTTTAGAATTGATACAAGCCGGAAAAATAAAATTGTCCAGCACATTGCAGTTAGTCATAATTTTATTGAACGAGGGATTATTCAAGTAACTGAAGATCCGGTTGATTCAAGTAGAATAGCTTACGAGTTGAATTTAAGGTAATGAAAAATCCACATGGGTGTGAATTCCATGTGGATTATTTTTGCCTTTTTAATTAATCAAGCAAGTCGTACTTCAAAGTCATTAAACCGTGACCTTCGTCAACCATTTGACCAAGAAGTTCAACAGTGTTGTTGTAAACAGTGTCAGACATCTTTTGGTTGGCCGCAATTAACTTGTCTTGCAATTCCTTGCCTGAAAGATTTGCGACTTCCTTATCAGTGTCATGTTGAATCTTGTGGCATTGAGCCAAGCTCTTTTGTTCAAAGGCATCTTCAAGTTCGCCGTAAACACGGTAGTTGGTATCGCCTAATTGAGCAGTTAACTTGTTAAGCCAGAAAATCTTGCTCAAGTTAAATTTAGGAGTGGTTTGCCAAGCTTCAGGGGTAGTAGTGACATTAGTATAGAATGGCACCATTGAGTTAAAGGTGTTAGGACCAAAGGCTAACCATTGTACACCTGCAATTTCTGCAGGAACATCATTACGAATTTGCAAAATATGGGTTTCAAAGTTTCTGTTAATACCGATAGGACGGAAGGTCTTCTTCTGTTCAGGAGTACCTTGATCGCCATAAGCATCGTAAGGAGTGTCTTGGTAGTGTGAGCTTTCGGCCCATTTAATATCTTCAATTGAGATTAAACGATTAGCATGGCAGATAAAAGGTTGATCTTGATCTGCTGGAGTGCCACCAAAGTCTGGATCGAAATAGTTGTGAATATACCAAGCACGAGGATTATTGTAGTGAGCATCCTTAATAGTTGAAGAACCAAAGATGTGGCGCATGTTGTAGCCTTCACGGTCTGGATTCAAGTGATATTCTTCGATTAAATCCTTTAGGTCTGCTGAACAAGCAAAATTATCAGAATCGTTGAAGTCGAAAGTATCAATGTTCAAACGGTTTGGTGCAATGACATAAGCATCATCTGGAATACGGCGTGCGATCCAGTGGTGGCCACCGATAGTTTCGAGGTACCAAATATTGTCCTTGTCAGAAAAGGCCATACCGTTCATTTCATAAGTACCGTATTTTTCAACTAAATAGCCGACACGTTTAACACCGTCAAAAGCTGAGTGCAAGTATGGCAAGGTCAAAGTAACGAAATCTTCTTCACCAAGACCACCTTCACTTGGGTCAAGCAATGGGTCTACGCCTTGAATACGTGAATTAGTAGTAATAGTTTCAGTAGCGGTCATAGCTACGTTTTCAGCGTTAATTCCGGCTGCGCCCCAAATACCATTTTTGCCTGAAACATCAGGTGCTGAAGTATAGCGTAATGGTGTTTCTGCTAAATCAGCGTCATCAATCTTTTGCTTTGAAATAACACTAGTGTAGTGCTTAGGTTGGTCAGCTGGGTTAACAGCTTTAAAGCCTTCAGGGATGATGACGCGACCACCGTCTTCACTACGAGCGATCATCGTAGAGCCATCAATAGTTGCTTTTTTACCAACTAAAATAGTAGTACATTCTGTTTGTTTCATTGGATCAGTCCTTTACTTTTATTATGTTTAAATTATTTCCTAATAATATTGTATGCAAAAATAATCCGATAAGCCAAAGAATATAATTAATTTCCCCGAAAGGCATTTGGACTAACACCGCTATAGCGTTTAAATGCCTTGGAGAAGGTAAATTCATCGCCGTAGCCGACTTTTTTGGCAATTTGCTTTAGATTGTGTGTGGTATTAGTTAATTCTTTCTTAGCGGCTTCCATGCGCAATTGCATGAGGTACTTTTGAGGTGATAATTTAGTGTTTTTTCTGAACAAAGCATATAAAAAGCTGCGTGATACACCTAGCCTATGACAAAGTTCAACAATATTGCAGGTAGGATCAGTGTAATTTTGATTAAGATAATTAATAGCGATTTGATATTGATCATTTTTAGGTGTTTTGCGGACTGGTGGATGGTTAGGAAAGTCTTTTACTAGATGATAAAAAAGTTGATAAGTTAAAGCTGAAATTTTTAAATTGTTTAATAAGGTCTTTTTCTTCGCCAAACATTGATAAAGGTCATCTAGGGTTTGATAAAAGGCAGTTTTTTGAATTTGACGCAAGAAATTTTTATTAGGTAAATTTGATGCCTTGATGCTTTCATTAACGCCGTTGCCAGCTAGGCCAATCCAGAAGTATTCCCAGGGTTCATCATGGTCAGCTTGGAAAGAACAAGTTTGATTGCGCGGGACGTAAAAAAGATCGCCAGCTTTTAATTTGACTGCGTGGTGTCTACTAGAAGTAAAGGTACCAGTTCCGCTAATAATGTAATAAAAAATATCGTTCTTACGAAGATTGTCACCTTGAAAGAATTCATCGGGCTGACATTTTTGCCGGCCGTAAAACATGATGTAGCTATCAAGATTTTGGTTATTTAAGTTAGGCATAGACTTCCTCACTGTTGAAAAATTATGTTACTTCTATTATAGAAGAGATTTGCTTAAAAGGTGAAGAATGAAAAACGACCACATTAAGCGGTCGTTCGTGAATATTTATAGAAAATTATGATATGGAATTATGAAATGAAAAGGTATTTTACTTATGGGCACCACTTCTTCCGTTGAATAATAGGTTAAGCAGAGTTGCACAAATGCTGGCTACGACGATACCGTTGCCTAAGAACAATTGAATGGTTTGGGGGAGAGTTTGGAAGATTTGCGGATAGACAGTTACGCCCAGTCCCATACCAATTGAAATGGCGACAATTAGAATATTGCGGTTGTTCTCAAAATTAACTTTGGTTAACATTTTGATTCCTTGCACGGCAATCATTGTGAACATGACCAACATGGCTCCGCCTAAAACTGAGTCAGGAATGATGGTAACTAGAGCACCGATTTTAGGAAGTAAGCCCATGGCCATTAATAAGCCAGCAGCCCAGTAAATCGGACGCTTAGTCTTAATGCCGGATAATTGAAGCAAGCCGACATTTTGAGAAAAAGTAGTGTAAGGGAAGGTGTTGAAAAGCCCACCGAAGATTTGTGCTAATCCTTCTGCACGATAACCTTTTTTGAGGTCTTCTTCGGTGATATCTTGATGAAGTAGGTCGCCAATGGCAAAGAAGACGCCAGTGGATTCGACCAAGGAAACTAAGGCAATGATGATCATGGTCAAACAAGATGACCATTCGAATTCTGGCACCCCGAAGTAGAAAAATTGAGGCAAATGGAACCAAGAAGCTTCGGCAACTGGCTTTAATGAAACAAGCCCCATGCAACCAGCAATGATAGTCCCAGCAATTAATCCAATTAAAACAGAGATGGAGCGGAGAAATCCCTTAGCCCAGACTTCGATGGCAATGATGATGAGGATGGTAATAAAGGCAGCGATTAAATTTTTCGCATCACCGAAGTCTTTGGCTTGTGCGTTTCCGCCACCCATGTTTTGAAAGGCCACGGGAATCAAAGTTAGTCCAATAACTGTAATTAAGGTTCCCGTAACTACCGGCGGGAAGAGTTTTTTGATTTTTGAAAACCATCCGGCAATTAAGAAAACAAAGATTCCAGCAACGATAATCGCACCGTACATGGTGTTAATTGAAAATTTTTGCCCAATCATTTCTAGAGGAGCAACAGCCTGAATTGCACAGCCCAAAACGACTGGCAAGCCAATGCCGAAATATTTATTACGGAATAGTTGAATTAAAGTGGCTAAACCACACATGAAGATATCAATCGAAACTAGGTAAGTCATCTGTGTGCTATTGAAGTGTAGTGCCGTACCAATTAAAAGGGGAACGGCAACTGCACCGGAGTACATTGCCAGCAAATGTTGCAAACCTAGGACAGCAGCTTTTTTGTGACTAACTTCTTTTTGTGCCATTTTTAATTATTCTTCTCCCTCGAAGTGTACTTGATCATTTTCAAAGCTATCGATTTTTGCTAGGGCTTCAAAACGTAGACCTTCTTTTTCTACCCATTCGCTACCACCCTGGAAAGTTTTGGCAACAACGGCACCAACTCCAACAATGTCGCAGCCGGCTTGCTTGGCGATGTTAACCATGCCTTTTACGGCTTCACCGTGGGCAACGAAGTCATCAATGATTAAGATATGTTCGCCTGGGTGCAAAAATTTTTCTTCAACGCAGATCTTATTGTTGACCTTCTTGGTGTAAGAAAAGACGTCAGCCCAATAAACTGCATCATTCAAAGTAGACGGCTTTTTCTTTCTGGCAAAGATCATTGGCACGTGCAGTTGGTAGGCTGCCATTACGCCAGGGGCAATTCCAGATGCTTCACAAGTTAAGACCTTATCGACTTTTTCATCTTTAAAAAGGCGGGCAAATTCTTCACCAACATGCATCATTAGTTGCGGATCAACTTGGTGATTCAAAAATGAATTAATTTTAAGCACATTTCCGGGTAAAACTTCACCATCTTGTTTAATTCGATCTACTAATTCCCTCAATATTATCCTCCTCAAGAAAGAAATAAGGACTTCCTCTACCTAGAGCAGGTAAAAGAAGTCCTTAAGATTATTCTTAACTTTCATTCACCTATAGTCCGGTATTTACGGTACCGGGTAGAGACTGTCGACCTTATTTCGACGATATATAGATATTTGTGTTGGCTTAATCTTAACAGAATATATTGCCGAACACAAGTGGAAAATTAAGGATTAATGTTCGATTATAGTAAAAATTATTCAGCTGCGATATCGTTATGGCACAGACTGATGATCTTTTCGATAATGCCATATAAGATCCCCGCGATTGGCCAGATGATCCAGCTGCGTTCCCAATCATTGGTAATGAAGCTATATCCTAGATAAAGTAAGACTGCTATTAACCAATAGAGTGTGGCGTATTTGTTCATAATTTTGCGACCAAGTTTTTCTTAGGAGTGTAATCATCTGTTTGTAATAAAATGTTGTAGCTGTCCATAATGATATTACTTTTGACAAAGAAGAACACACCGATTGGATACAGCTTGCCGACTGACATTCATCTTTTCAGCTAGTGCTTCTTGAAAAAGATGATTTTTCTTGTGTAATGCCGCAATTTTTTGACCTAATCTCATGATTGATCGTCCTTTCGTTTTGAAATAATTTGATTTAACGAAAATTTGCGGTTGCAGACCACCACTTTTTAATTGCATTTAGCGCAACTAGTAGTTGCGGTCGCTAAAGACGAACAATCACGTCTTGTTTTCTGATTTTTTAATTGACCTTTTTAATTTTTCCTAGTAGAGTTAGTTAAAAATGTTTAGTGAAAAGAGGGAGAATTTTTGTGGCTAAAAATCTAGACGATTTTGACAAGATTATTGTTCTTGACTTTGGTAGTCAATACAATCAATTAATCACTCGACGCATTCGTGATTTTGGCATCTATTCTGAACTTTTACCACACGATCTTTCCATGGAGAAGATTAAACAGATCAATCCTAAGGGAATCATTTTCTCAGGTGGTCCTAACAGTGTTTACGATAATGGTGCATTAAAGGTTGATCCTGCAATCTTTAAGTTGGGTATTCCAATTTTGGGTATTTGTTACGGGATGCAATTAATGTCTCATGACTTAGGCGGTAAAGTTGAACAAGCTGAAAACAAGGAATATGGCCGCGCCAACATTACGGTTGAAGATCCAGACAGTATTTTGTTCAATGGCTTGCCTTCAAAGCAATACGTTTGGATGAGCCACGGCGACTTAGTAACTGAAGCTCCAAAAGGCTTCGAAGTAACTGCCTCAAGCAAAAACTGTCCAATTGCGGCAATTGCTAATCCAGATAAAAAGTTTTATGGTATCCAATTCCACGCAGAAGTGCGCAATTCAGAATACGGTTTAGACATCTTGAAGCACTTTGCCTTTGACGTTTGTGGTGCTGAGGCTAACTGGACCATGAACGACTTCATCGACATGAAGGTTGATGAGATCCGTAAGGAAGTTGGCGACAAGAAAGTCATCTTAGGTCTTTCGGGTGGTGTAGATTCTAGCGTTACTGCTACTCTTTTACACAAAGCAATCGGCGATCAATTAACTGCAATTTTTGTTGATCACGGAATGCTGCGTAAAGACGAAGGCAATCAAGTAATGCAAGCCTTGAACAAGGATCTTGGTGTTAACATCATTCGGGTTAATGCCCAAAAGAGATTCTTAGATAAGTTGAAAGGTGTAACTGATCCTGAAAAGAAGCGTAAGATTATCGGTAAGGAATTCATCGAGGTCTTTAACGAAGAAGCTAAGAAGTTAAAGGATGTAGATTTCTTAGCTCAAGGTACGCTTTATACTGATGTTATCGAGTCAGGTACCAACACTGCCCAAACGATTAAGTCCCATCACAACGTTGGTGGTCTTCCTAAGGACATGCATTTCAAGCTGATTGAACCACTGCGTAAGTTGTTCAAGGACGAAGTACGTGAACTTGGTGAAAAGCTGGGCATTCCACATGACTTGGTATGGCGTCAGCCATTCCCAGGCCCTGGTCTTGGTATCCGTGTTCTTGGTGAAGTGACTGAAGACAAGCTTAAGATTGTGCGTGATTCTGATGCGATTTTACGAGAAGAAATCAAGAAGGCAGGTTTACAAGAAAAGATCTGGCAATACTTCACTGTTCTTCCAGGTATTCGCTCCGTTGGAGTAATGGGCGATGGACGTACTTATGACTATACGATTGGTATTCGTGCCGTAACCTCAATTGATGGGATGACTGCAGATTTTGCCCAAATTCCATGGGATGTACTTGGTCACATTTCAGATAGAATCGTCAATGAAGTAGATAACGTTAATCGCGTAGTTTACGATGTGACGAGTAAGCCACCTTCAACGATTGAATGGGAGTAATTTAATATATTAACATGAAGAGGGAATCCCAATATGACAGCATTTGAAGAGGGTCAATATTAGTAAAAAACACGGGTTAAAAGTAAGTTGTCTACCGAAAATTGAATATTTTGCTTACTTTTGTTGAAAAGTAAGTGATTGTTGTCCTACTTATTGTCATTTGATAAGTGGGGCATTTTTGTTTCTCTTTGTTGCCACAAAAGAAATGCTGAAATCCAAACGGAGCAGTCTGTTTGATCGTTGTTGTTACTTATGACGAAAATATAAGTAAATCAGATATGAAATCTCGAAATGACCTTGAATGAAATCTCAAGGTACTCATTCTCGAATGCAATATCTGATCGGTCGCTAGGATAAAGGGAAGACCATCAGGCCGCCCTTTCAAGCAGTATATAATATAATAAACAAATTAGTATATACCAATTAATGCTGAGCAGAAACTAACCCGACGATTCATAAATTTAGTCAGCCGTTTTCGGTCGCAACCGAAGGCTGAAAATTTATTTTGCCGGGACGGCAAACATGAGGGGGTCATTGCACGATGAAGCCGTTAAAGGATTCATCAACTTCAGTTACACCGTCAACAACTAGAACGGGATAAGGAAACCGAAATTAAGCGGAAAAGGCAATGAAGAACCATCTCTGTATCAAAGATTCAAGCTAAAAAGTCAGTACTTCATGAAGGAAACGACTTAGAGTTATAATTTAAATTTAAACATTATTTCTAGTACCACAATATATGAAAAGAGAGCAGTGAGATTGCGTCTCACTACTCTCAATCGCGAACTTGAATAATTTTAGTGTTTGAAAAGAGATTAGCCTTTGCGGTTAGTCTCTTTTACTATCTGGTAAGTTGACTGCAAACAGAAAAGCCGCCCGGCTCGAGGGCCAAGCGGTCATCAAAGTCGCTAAACGGTGTTATAATATTATCAGATTGAAGAAATATTATATTCAACAATTAGGCTGATAACTTAACGGTAGCACTCTTGTTCTGGTGTACTGCAATACACCACTAGTTATTAAATTGGGGAGTAAGAATAACGATGAAGCGATTTAAATTTTTAGAAACTAAGCGGACACCGCGTTATAGTTTACGTAAGCTTAACGTTGGTGTGGCTTCGGTATTATTAGGAGTAACCATTTTTGGAATTAACTTTACAAATCATTCTGTAAAGGCAGCAACCACAGAAAGCGTTACCAATAGTTCACCAAACAGTAATTCGCAACAAACTTTAGCAGCTGCGACAACCTTACAATCTGCACCAAAGACGCAAGGTAGCGTTGACACTGATATTAAATCATCAGCAGCAAAATCAGCAGCTACAGTAGATCAAAATAACACTAATACTCAGAAAACAACTAGTGCAACAGAAAAAGTTCAACAAAATGGTGCAAGTAACGATGTAACAGAAAAAGTTCAACAAAATAGTGCAAGTAACGATGTAACAGCTAATAATTCTGCAGAAGCTGCGACAACCTCACAATCTGCACCAAAGACGCAAGGCAGCGCTCACACTGATATTAAATCATTAGCAGCTAAATCAGCAGCAAAATTAGCATTTATGAACTTAATGGCAGCTTCTGATACTGGTACTGGTACTGATAATGGTACTGGTACTGACAGAAGTGGAGCAGATGTAGATCAAAATAACATTAATGATCAGCCAGCTAAAGAAAATCAAGAATTGGCCAATAAGACTAATCTAACTTCTTCAGATAACTACAGTTCTAATATCTATCAAGGTAAAGATGGAAAGTATTACAAGGTTGTAACTATTTATGGTAATGACTACGTTTACCATGCTGCTGATATTCAAGCTAATGGTACTGCTCGTGGGCAAACGGCAACGACAGCTGAAGATACTAAAAATAATATCAATATTTCTAAAGAAGATTTAGGAAATGGTAAGACCCGTTGGACTGTTGTTTTCTTCCCTCATCAGGGATTACAAAATGTTGGCAGTAGCCTAAGTGGGTTAGTTTCTGCAAAATTTGGTATTGCTCTCACTAATGACTACCAAATCGTTGATAATGTTGATATGGAAGTAATTAATGATCCTAATCAAAAATATACATATTATAAATTTGAGCCCGGTAGCAATAGCGCTACTGACATTACAATAAAAAATCCACCAGCTGAAGTAGACTTTTCATTTAATCCTAAGACAGATGTTGATCCAAATACTGGTTTAATTAATAATAGTAAAACCTTGCCAGCTTATGACAATAGATATTTGCAACCCTCATACTATTTCACTACTGATACTAGTTCTGGTAAAACGAACTTATGGCAGACTTACTTTTTCAATAATGGTAATGAGGTTTATTATAATAATGCATATGATGGGACGACCCCTTATCTAGGTGACGTTCATGACTTTCATTTTAATAATTTTATAATTAAAAATAAAACTGGAGTTGACGGTTTAGATTCTAAGGACCTTAATGACCCTAATGCCCAAATCCCAATCATTTATGACACACGGAATGAATTTAATTCTAATGGCGTATTTAACAGTGTTAACTTTAACCAAGCAATGGAATTTAAGTCACATGGTTACCAAAGTAAACTTGCGTGGGCTGGGGTTGATCTATCACAACATTCTTCTTATGTTATTTCCTTTACTACGCAACACACAGACTCTCATGAAGTAGATTTATCTACAGGTTCGAAAAATCAACAATTCTCAGGAATCTCAGCTAATATTTATTCTTATCAGAATGGCTACTATAACATGTTTTCTCGCTTATATGGTGAGCAGAGAGCACTGGATCCAGCTGGTGCAACAGTAGAAGCTAACAAAATTATTCCTCATTGGGGTGATGTCAAGCCTTATATTGATAAGATTAAGCAAGACTATTTAAATAATGCTCAAATTAATGTTTTGCGGAATAAAATTCTAAATAACATTACAGACCCTGCTGCTTTAAATAACATTGTTAGTGAAGGAAATTCCTTAAACGATGCTATGAAAAAGCTTGGTAATAGTATCGGACAGTATGATTCTGATGGCAAGTTTACTAATCATAAAGTCGATACAACTAAGGCTTCAGATAGTTATAAATATGCTGATTCAGATAAAAAATTAGCTTATGACAATGCGACAAAAGCAGTAAGTAATATAATTTCTGTAGAAAAGGGTACAGTTAACAAAAGTAATGGTACCTATGCAGATCTAAAGACGGTAAAAGCGCTTACTGATGCTGAAAATAATGCTTGGAACGAACTTAATGGTGTCAAGAAGAACGCTACGGATGCAATAAAGGCTATTAATGATGCTGCAACAGCTAAGAAAGCAAGCATTAATAACTCTGCTATCTTAACTAATGAAGAAAAATCCGCGTTAGTTAACCAAGCACAAAAACTTGCTGATGACGCAATTACTAACATCAATAAAGCAACAACTAACGATGCAGTAAACATTGCTAAGGAAAATGGTGTTCAAGCTATTAAGAACATGACAATTCCAACATCTTCTAAGACCAAGAATGACGCTAATAGTGATCTCGATACCACAGCAGCTGCTGCTAAGAATGCCATCGATGAAACTTCAGGTTTAACTGAGGATCAAAAGAAAACAGCAAAGGATCAAATTGACCAAGCTGTTACTGCTGCTAAAGACAACATCAAGAAGGCTTCTGATGACACAGGTGTTGCAGCTGCAAAGGCTGCAGGTAAGCTCGCAATCGACAAGGTAAGTGCAAATGCCGCAATTGATGGAGCACTGGCTGAAAAGAATAATTCAATTGATACTGCTCCTAACCTGACTGATGAAGAAAAGAAAGCTGTGAAGGGTCAAGCTAAGACAGTTGCAGATAGTGCCAAGACCGCCATTAGCAATGCAAAAACTGGCACTGATGTTGAATCAGCTAAGAACACTGGTGTTGAAAACATTAAGAACATGCCAATTCCAACATCTTCTAAGACCAAGAATGACGCTAATAGTGATCTCGATACCACAGCAGCTGCTGCTAAGAATGCCATCGATGAAACTTCAGGTTTAACTGAGGATCAAAAGAAAACAGCAAAGGATCAAATTGACCAAGCTGTTACTGCTGCTAAAGACAACATCAAGAAGGCTTCTGATGACACAGGTGTTGCAGCTGCAAAGGCTGCAGGTAAGCTCGCAATCGACAAGGTAAGTGCAAATGCCGCAATTGATGGAGCACTGGCTGAAAAGAATAATTCAATTGATACTGCTCCTAACCTGACTGATGAAGAAAAGAAAGCTGTGAAGGGTCAAGCTAAGACAGTTGCAGATAGTGCCAAGACTGCCATTAGCAATGCAAAAACTGTCACTGATGTTGAAT